>NZ_JAFMPL010000058.1:0-48016 GCF_019038455.1 Nocardia noduli | reverse complement strand
GGCCTGGGTCGACCGGCCACCACCCTGTCTCGCGCTGTAGTTCCGAGCGGAGCACGGGCCTGGTCGGTGGCGGGTCGGAGACGCTGTCACCTTCCGAACGCCAGGTCTTGTGGGGACGACCGTCGGCGTCATCGGTCACGCGACGCGGGCGACGCGGCAGCCGGACGACTTTCGACGCGCCTTCTCCGGTCCCCGTCGAATCGGTTTCGGCGGACCTCATTCCTTCGAGTTCCCGGCGTAGCTGGTCCCGCGCGTCGGATCTCTTCCCTTCGACCCGTGGCGCGGAATGCCGTCCCGGTACTTCCTGATCAGACATGGGGTCAGCCGCCGTCGAGTTCGGTTGTGGCCGTCGATTCGCCGATTGTCGGTTCATCGAGTTCATATCTGATCTCATTGCCGATTGCACTCACCTCTACATTCTCTCTCAGAGTCGCCGCATTCGGTTCCCGGGTGATTTCCTGAGCATCGGAGCACGGCTTGTGCTCGTGGGAGGCCGGACACTGCGTCGGCCGGAAGCTCGGCTGCTGGTCCGTGCGGTCCCACGCCGCATTGTGAAGGTGGCGGGTCGCTCGGGCATCGACCAGAGGTTGAACTGCGGATACACGCTCGCCTGCTCGCGAGGTTGAGCCATCAAGACGCATCCGGCGTGCCAGCACGGCCGCAAACACTGTCACCGCTGATCGACCGCAGCGGTCGGGGCCCTGCACCGCATCCGGGGCAGCCGGGCTCCGGGAGGCCACCGGCGATGAGTTTCGCCGTTGCCCCCGGTCTTTACCCATAGACAGGATCAACGCACCGAGGAGACGTCATGACCGCTACTTACACTTTCGATGTCTTTTCCAGCCTCGACGGCTACGGCACCGCCAGCAGCGGCGATTGGGGCGGCTACTGGGGAAAACAAGGTCCCGAATTGCTCGACCACCGACTCGACCTGTACGAGGCGGAGCAGCGGATGGTGTTCGGGGCCAACACCTATCGGGCGTTCACCCAGATTCTGGCCGACGCTACCGAGGAGTCGGTAGGCGATCCCTGGGTCACCCGGATGAGGAGTCTCCCGGCGACGGTGGTGTCGACCACCCTGGAGGGACCTCTCGATTGGCCGGACGCGACCGTCGTCAGCGGTGATGCCGTCGATGTCGTCGCCCGGCTCGAGAAGGAGTCCGAGGTGCCGTTGCGCTCGCACGGCAGTTTGTCGATGAACCGGGCGCTGATGGCCGCAGGTCTGGTCGACCGCGTCCAGGTGACGATCTTCCCTGTCATCACAGGTCGGACCGGTTCCGACCCGATCTTCCGAGGCGCGGCCGACTTCGACCTGGAGCTGATCGAGAGCCGGACACTGGACGGCAATATCCAAGAACTCGTCTACCGGCCCACCCTGCACGGCTGAGGTCCATGCCGGGGGTGGACCCGCCTTGCGAGCCGGCCTGCCGTTGCGGACGGTGGGCGACGGGGTTCCGTGTAGCGATTGCCTGCGACGTGTTGGTCGGTACTCCAACGCCGTGCCCGGCGGTGTAGGCCCCGCCGTTGCTGCCGGTTCGTCGACGCTTCCAGTCCGCAGTGGAATCAGTGGAACCCGAATCCGGGCCCGATTCGGCATGAGAATCTGGGCCGATTCCGCCTCGAATACGACGTGCCTCCGACTCCGGCGGAAGTCGGCAAACTATTCGAAACTCGAACAGAGGTTCCAGGCTCTGGGTCTCGAGCTGTCGACAGCTCGATACCACGCTGGTATCGCCGCTCACACGACCCCAATTCCATTGGTGTACCAAATTGTTCGCTATGTCGATACACGGGTAGTCCTTCGTAAGACCTTTCTCCCCAGCCCGGTCAGCACGGATTCACCCGAAAGGATATCGATGAATTCAACACGGTCAGCCTTGACGATCGGCATCGCTTCTGTTGCCGCGGCGGGGTTGTGCGCCACTGCCGCACCGGCCTCGGCGGTCTACGACGTGCGTAACTTCCCGACCGTCTACGCCCTCGCCGAAGGCGGTCTCTGCCTCGCGCAGATCGACGCGGGTGTCGGCCCGGAAAGTCGAGGCCTGGCCAGTTTCCTGGTCCGGTCGAATACCTACGGGGTCGGCGCCTGCTCGGTGCCGATCACGCTCGACTGGCGCAACCTCGACACCGGTGAGACAGGTTCGCGCACCGTCGCGGTGCCGGGCCCGGGCTCTTGGGGAATCGGCCGTTCGGCGATGTTCCGCCCCGGTGGTGTCGGTCATTTCACCGCCACCCTGACCGTCGGCACCGCGCATCTGCCGGAGCCGGGCACGATCGAGTTCCACGTGGACTGACCACGGCTGACCCGGCGGGTCACGCGTCAGCGGTCCTATTTCACCACCCTGGTGCGCAAGAAGGCCGCCGATCCGACCGACGACCTGACCAGCGCCCTGACCAGGCCACCGACGGCGGTGAACCGCTGACCGAGGAAGAAGCGGTCAGCAACCTCGAGGCCCTCTGTACCTGTTCGGCGCGCCCCACGGGGTCCGCCGCACAGGTATTCGGAGCACGGTCGCGCCCCATGATCCCCGCACCGAATTCGAGATGCCGCTGATCCTGTAGCGCGCTCCGACAGCTATCGACGGCGAAGAGTCGCATTGTTCTGCGGAGCGGGTCGGCGGCCGCGCACGGTGTGGGTCCGGGAATTCGCAGCCGCCCGCTGCTGCCGCCCGTCGACGCTGACCGCCGCCGCCAACCGCAACCAGACCCGCTCAGCCGCCCGCCAAGCGCAACCGCTGCATGCCGCCGCTGCCCGCTGCCCGCTGCTCGCTGCCCGCTGCTCGCCGACGCCGACCGCCGACGCCGACGCCGACGCCGACCGCCGACGCCGACGCCGACGCCGACCGCCGACGCCGACGCCGACCGCCGACGCCGACGCCGACCGCCGACGCCGACGCCGACCGCCGACGCCGACGCCGACCGCCGACGCCGACGCCGACCGCCGACGCCGACCGCCGACGCCGACCGCCGACACCGGTCGACGGCGTTGCGAAGCGCTGATCCGGTGGCCCCGGACACGCACCGGAACCCTCGAACCGCAGTCGACATCAAGCCTTTCGCGTATAGAAGAAGGCGAAACCCCCGATGACCACCGCGATCGCAACCGCGATACCCGACACGAGGGAGCCCCAAAAAGCAGCTACCCCGAATCCGACGAGCAACGCGAACACGAAGGCGGCCAGTTCCGTCGATGACGGTTTCCTATCGAGTTTCCGCACGGTGAACTCCTCCGATCATTGTGCGGCGCAGGACATACTGATGAAATTCGCGTACCCGAATCCCGGCCTCGGCACACCTCGACGACCACCTGACCGAAATACGCAGCGGGATCCCGGCGCTCATCTCTCATAGGCGGGCCCCTGCCGCAGCAGATGCTTGTCGACCAGTTTCCGCCACCGCCGTTGCCGATAGCGGAAGATCCCGACCGCCACCAGGGCCACGACCGGCGTCGCGAATCCCGCGTCGATCTCGACGGTGTCGGTGTAGCGGCACAGGTCCGCGCCGAGTCGCTCGACGTGCAGAGTGTGGTTCCAGGTCTCGAGGATGCCGCCGTGTTCGTTGGAACGAATCGTCGTGGTGGCGTCGTCGATGTCGATGACGCCGATGGTGTGCCGGTAGGCGGGAATGATGTGGAACGCGAACAGCCATGCGGTGCCGCGTTCGCCGACGCGGAACGGTTCGACGCGTCCGGCGAGCGCGGGGATGCCGAACAGTCCGCGGCACAGGTAGAGGAATGTGGCCGGTGACCGCATCGCCTGCCAGACCCGGTCGGCGTCGGTCGGCAGTTCGGTCTGTAATCGGATGGTTCGCATCGTGGTCTCCCGCCGGATAGGTAGTTAGGGTTGCCTAATTCTGTGTGATCATGGGTAGGCCGACTACTCGCTTTCGACAGGGGAGGCCGCCATCACGCCGACGGACCGGTTTCGGCCGCGTAAGCAGCCCAAACAGCAGCGTGCCGCCCGGACGAGGCGGTGGATCCTCGATGCGGCGGCTCACGTTTTCTCCGAGCACGGGTACGCGGCGGGGACGACCAATCGGATCGCGGAGCGGGCCGGGGTGTCGATCGGGTCGCTGTACCAATATTTCCCGAACAAGGACGCGATACTGCGCGCGCTGATGGAGGAGCATATCGACGCGGGTGGCCGAATTCTGCGGGAACGGCTCGCGGGCGGTCTGCCCGCGCGACTCGACGACATCCTCCGGCTGTTCATCGGCGCGACGATCGACAATCATCGCGCCGATCCGGGATTGCACCGGGTGTTGTTCGAGGAGGCTCCGCGTTCGGCGGAGCTGCTGGCCCGGCTGCACGACAGCGAGAATCTGGCCGTCGGCGCGGTCGCGCATCTGCTCGACGGTCATCCGGAGGTGGCTGTCACGAACAACGCACTCGGTGCTCGGATCGTCGTGGCGGCGGTGGAGTCGCTCGTGCATCGGCTCATCACCGCGCGGGTGCCGGTGGAGTCGGGGCAACTCGAGGACGAATTGGTCGTTCTGCTCGGTGCGTATCTGCGCCGCGAGCATGCCGAACCGTCCTCGGCGCCGGGGTGAACCGGCGCGCGATTGTGTTCTGTGCCAATGACGGACGCTCGGGTTGACGAGATGAGCCAAAGGCGCGCCGGGCGACGTCGCGGTGCGTTCGACGGGGCTAGGGTCGGGCCGAAAGATGCCGCGTCGATGGAGGTGCCGCGTGGGTGTCCGGTGTGGACTGGCCGCTGTGCGCGGCGCGGTCCTTCTCGTCGCCGTTGTGGTGGGGGCCGACGCGCTGTGCTGGTCGGCGGCGGCCGAGCCGCGGACGTCGGTCGCGGCGCGCGCCATGGCGACTGCACGGCCCGCGCCCGACGGTTCCCGATTGACGGCGGCGGAGGCGGGGCCGGGACGGGTCGTGAATCTGACGGTGCGTTCGGAGGCGATGGGCAGCGAGGTACACGTCGCGGTGCTCCCGGCGGCCGACGAATCGACGGCCGCGCCGAGTCTGTATCTGCTCAACGGCGTCGACGGCGGTAGCGAGACGGGGCAGTGGCGCGACGGGAGCAACTGGCTCACCAAGACCGACGCGGAACAGTTCTTCGCGGGTGAGCGGGTGAATGTGGTGATGCCGGTCGGTGGCGGCGGCACGTTCTTCGCGGATTGGCGGGCCGAGGATCCGGTGATGGGCAAGCAGCGCTGGACCACCTTCCTCACCGGCGAGCTGCCGCCGATCATCGATTCGGCGTTCGGCGGCAACGGGGTGAACGCCATCGCGGGACTGTCGATGGCGAGTTCGGCGGTGTTCCGGATGGCGCTGGCCGCACCGGGGCTCTATCGCGCGATCGGCTCCTACAGCGGCTGCGTGCGGACCAGTGATCCACTCGGGCAGGCGATGGTCAGCACCATCGTGACCGGCAAACGCGGCAATCCGGCGAATATGTGGGGGCCGCCGTCGGATCCGGCGTGGGCCGCCAACGACCCGTATCTGCATGCCGAACGGTTGCGCGGCACCGTCATCTACGTGTCGACCGGCACCGGGCAGCCGGGCCCGCTCGACACCATGAACGGTCCAGGCATCGATTCGGATTCCCGAAAACTGCTGGACCAGTTGCTCATCGGCGGTGCGCTCGACGCGATGACGTGGTCCTGCACGCAGCAGTTGCGCGACCGTTTCCAGGAATTGGGGATCGCGGCGACGTTCGATTTCCGGGAGAACGGCACCCATTCGTGGGGGTACTGGCAGGAGGATCTGCACAATTCGTGGCCGGTTCTGCGGGCGGCGCTTCACGAGTAGCCGGATGCTCGCTGCCGTACGCTGAGCTCCGACGCGTCGAAAACAGGAGTCTCGGTGGTTCATTCGCTGGTCAAAGGGCAGAACGGCCCGTTATCGGTTCCGCGCGCCGAGGTGTCGGTGCGGCTCGCCGCCCCCGCCGACGTCTCCGCGCTGCTCGTCACCGAATCCGGCAAGGTCCGCTCGGACGCCGATTTTGTCTTCTTCAACCAGCCCGACGCACCCGGGGTGCGGTTGCGGCCGGGCACGCCCGCCTCGCTCACGCTGTCACCGGCGGAGATTCCCGCCGATATCGCGCAGGTCCGTGTCGTGATCACCCTCGACGATCAGCGGGCCACCTTCGGGCAGTTGGCGGCCCCCGTCGCGACCGTCGCCGACGCCACCGGAAATCTGCTCTACGAGTATTCGATCGACGGGCTCGGCAGCGAATCCGTCGTGATCGCGCTGGAACTCTATCGCCGCGGCGCCGAGTGGAAGGTGCGGGCGGTGGGGCAGGGGTACGCGGGCGGCTTCGCGGCGCTGGTCACCGATCACGGTGTGAGTGTGGACGATGCCGCCGAACCCGCCGCCACGAATGCGGTCGCGACACCGCCCGCTGCCGCCGGACCGCGGGTGCGCACCGTCCCGGGTGAGGCGGCGCTGTCGCTGGAGAAGCGCGCGAAACTCGACCTGCGCAAACGCGCCGTCGCCGAGGTACTGGAGCAGAAGTCCGCCTCGGACATCCGCGCCAGGGTGGTGCTCGTCATCGACAAGACCGGAAGCATGCTCGCGCAGTACCGAAATCGGGTGGTGCACCGGGTGGTCGAACGGATGATCCCGATCGCCACCCAGCTCGACGGCGACGGCACCCTGGAGGCGTATCTCTACGCGCGCATGTTCGTCAAACTGCCCGATATCGCCGTGCAGCACGGTGAGCAGTGGGCGCAGACCTTCCTGCACCTGGGCGGAATACACGAGGGTATCGATTACCACGCGCTCGGCGCGCGCAACGAGGAAGTGCCGATCATGCGCGACATCATCGACTCGCTGCGCCCCGGCGACCTGCCGACGCTGGTGCTGTTCTTCACCGACGGCGGATTCGCGAAGAAACGTGAAATCGCCGAATTGATGCGTGAAGCCTCGCATCTGCCCGCGTTCTGGCAGTTCGTCGGACTGGGTAAGGCCAATTACGGTCTGTTGCGCAGCCTCGATGAACTGGAAGGCCGAATCGTCGACAACGCGGGCTTCTTCGCGCTCGACGATATCGACAAGGTCGACGACGGCGAACTCTACGCCAGGATGCTCGGTGAGTTCCCGGACTGGCTTCGCGCCGCCCGCGCGGCCGGAATCACCGCCTGATCAGCCGATCACGGCATTCATGATGGTGCCCGCACTGGTCGCGACCACCCCGCCGATCATCGCTCCGGCCACCATCTTCGGTGATTCCAGACCACCACCGGACCACTTCTCCCAGGCGAATCGACCACCCGCGTAGACGATGGCGATGATGCCCGACAGCAGGACGAACCAGGTCAGGTACTGGACGAGTTGGAGGATCTTGTCGGCTACGGGCGGCGCCTCGGGCGAGGGGTTGCCGATCTGGGCAAGAACGTCATAGGTGGAGACCAGTATCATTGGCGTGCTGCTCATTCTGATTCGGGCGGGCTCGGGACCGGTGGGGCGTCCCTATGGATGGTATCGGGTTCTCGGGGGCGACGCAGGCGCCTGGTTGCACGAGACCGAGTCGCTCTGGATGATGGGTACTGCGCGGCGGCCGGTCACCGGTTCGTCGTGGCCGGTGGTTCCGCCCGGCGGTGTCGTCGGCGAATGCCTCGGCACCCGAGCAGCTTTCGCCCTTCGGGGGATACAGGGAGGATCTCGCGGTGAGTATCGTGCTGACAACATTCGGCGACGGCGTCGCAACACTGGCCCAGATCGGTAACCCGACTCCCGAAGCGCCGCCCCTGTCGGACAAGATCATGCAGTTCGTTCGCTACATCACCTGGTTCGCCATGCTGTCCGGAATCCTCGCGATCGTCTATGCCGGAGGCAAGTTCGCCTGGGAGAAGTGGCAGGGCAGCGGTCTGGAATCGCCGAAGATGGTGGCCGGAGCCATGATCGGCGGGGTGGTCGCGACCAGCGCGGGCACCATCATGAACGCGGTGATCGGCGCCTGACGGAGGCCCCGGGTAGCTCCCTGCTCCTCGGCGGAAACCGGCGGCACATGCGTGCGCCGAGAAAAGTGAACACGATTTACTAAATACTGTTCACAAACTCTCCGGAGTGTGATTCCATCTCCTTGGACGGCGTATACACGGCGGTGCGAGCGATCTGCCCGCCGCGTGATCGGACCCATTCGAGCGTGGGCTCCCGACGGCACCGTCCGGCCGACACAGCGTTGTGAGGTCTGTAGAACAGACCGGTAGGGAGATTGCCGTGACCGTTACCTCGATTCCCGTCGGATTCGATTTCACCGACCCCGACCTGCTCGCCACCCGCCTGCCCATCGAGGAATTCGCCGAACTGCGCAGGACCGCGCCGGTGTGGTGGTGCGCCCAACCCGACCGGGCCAGCGGATTCGACGACGGCGGCTACTGGGTGGTGTCCAAACTCGCCGACATCAAGGAGATCTCGAAGAAACCCGAGATCTTCTCCTCGCACGAGAACACCGCGATCATCAGGTTCAACGAGGAGACCACGCGCGAACAGATCGACATGCTCGGCAATATGCTGCTGCTGAATCTGGACCCGCCGCAGCACACCAAGGTCCGCCGCATCATCTCCAAGGGGTTCACCCCGCGCGCGGTGGAGAGCCTGCGTGCCGCGCTCACCGAACGCGCCGCGCGGATCGTGCACGAGGCCAAGAAGAGCGGCCGCGGTGATTTCGTCGAACAGATCGCCTGCGAACTGCCGTTGCAGGCCATCGCCGAACTCATCGGCATTCCGCAGGAGGATCGCAAGAAACTCTTCGACTGGACCAACCAGATGATCTCCTACGACGATCCGGAGTTCGACGGCAATCACCACGTCGCCACCGCCGAGGTGATGGGCTACGCCTGGAATATGGCCGAGGAGCGGCGCAGGTGTCCGGCCGACGATATCGTCACCCAGCTCATCAACGCCGATATCAACGGTGAACAGCTCGGTTCGGACGAATTCGCCTTCTTCGTCATCCTGTTGTCGGTCGCGGGCAACGAGACCACCCGCAACTCGATCACCCACGGCATGAAGGCCTTCATCGACAATCCGGCGCAGTGGGAGCTGTACAAACAGCAGCGTCCGCGCACCGCGCCGGACGAGATCGTCCGGTGGGCCACCCCCGTGACCGCGTTCCAGCGCACCGCCACCCAGGACACCGAGATCGGCGGGCAGGCGATCGGGAAGGGGCAGCGGGTCGGATTGTTCTACAGCTCGGCCAATTTCGACGAGGAGGGATTCGCCGATCCGTTCACCTTCGATGTGCTGCGCGATCCCAATCCGCACGTCGGATTCGGCGGTACCGGAACCCACTACTGCGTCGGCGCGAATCTGGCCCGCTTGCAGATCGATCTGATGTTCAACGCCATCGCCGACGCGATGCCGAATATGCGCCAGATCGCCGATCCGGTGCGATTGCGTTCGGGTTGGCTCAACGGAATCAAGCGGTGGGAAGTCGAATACGCTTGAATCGAGGGTGAGCCCGCGCAACGGTGCCCGGGCGACATTCGAGGCGGGATGCCGTGGGACAGACACAACCCAAACCGCGTGGCCGCGCGCCGGTCGTCACCGACGCCGATATCCGGCGGGTCGCCCGCGCGCTACTCGTCGAGCACGGTCCCGACGCACTGAGCCTGCGTGCCATCGCGCGCGATCTCGGAATCACCGCGCCCGCGCTGTATCGGTATTACAAGAGCCGCGACGACCTGCTGGAAAGTCTGCGGCTCGAGTTCTGTGCCGATCTCGCCGACGAGTTGACCGCCGAGATCGCCACCCTGCCCGACGACGGCGCGATCCAGTTCTTCGCCATCTGCCGGGGTTTCCGGCGCTGGGCGCTGGCGCATACCTCGGAATACACCCTGGTATTCGCCTCGCCCGGCACCGGGCGGACGGCACTGATGCGGCGTTTCGACGAGCCTTTCGGCCGGGTGTTCCTGGCCGCGGCGGGCCGACTGCTCGCGACCTACGACATCGTGACGCCGCCGACCGACGTCATCCCGGGGGAACTGCGCGAGGATCTCGTCCTGTTCCAGACCGAACTGCTGGGGGCCCTGTCCGAAGCCGGGCAGAAATTTCCGGCCGAGAAACTCGATCTCGGCGTCACCTATCTGATGATCCAGATCTGGGCCCGCCTGTACGGGCACGTGACCCTCGAGGTGTTCGGCAACTATCCGATCCCGCTGTCGAATCCGGAATTCCTGTTCGACGCGATGCTCGCCGATCTGGGGCGCACGGCGGGGCTGGTCTCGGGCTGAGCGCGGTCCCGGCCAACCGCGGCCGACCGTAGCCACGGTCGGCCGATGCGGAGGCCGCTGCCGACCGAAACCCGAGACGCCGACGGCGGATTGTCGCCCGCATGTCGCCGCCGCGCTGAGCGTGGCCGCGAAACTGCCCATCGCCCCGCTACCCCTGGATTTCCGATTCCAACCCGTCGCCACCCCCGAGGTCGCGGCACGGGTCGCGGAACTCGCCGACGGCGAACCGGTGGGCAGGGCCGCCGATTTCGGCGGGCCGGAGGTGCTCACGCTCGGAGAGTCGGTCCAGGTGTGGCGCGCCGCCCACGGTGTCCCGCGACGTACCGTCCGGCTTCGGCTGCCGGGCCGGGTCGCGCGCGCGTTCCGTCGCGGTGTGAACACCTGCCCTGACCATCGGGACGGCACCGTGACGTTCGCGCGGTACGTCGCCGCGCACGAGGGAAATCCGTACGCGTGCTGATCTCAGATCCGCGCACCCTTGGTGCGGTTGCACGACCGGCACAGTATTTGCAGATTCGACGCGCTCGTCGCTCCGCCGCGGCTGAGCGGGATGACGTGGTCGAACTCCAGGTAGTGCCCGCTGCCGCATTCCACGCATTTACCGCCGTCGCGCTGCCACACCTCGGCTTTCACCTCCTGCGGGATACTGCGCGAATCGAGTTGTCCCGGGGTCAGGACCAGGCGTTTCGCCACCCGCAGCGCACCCTCCAGTGCGGCGGCCACGTAGTCGGGGTCGGCGACGTCGAAGATCGCGCCGCCGCGCGCCGAGGTCGCCGCGATGATCACCGAATCATGTTCGACGTGCACCGAAACCACCCGGTTCCACGGCATTTCGGTGCCCGCGCCCGCGCCGACGAACCGGAGTTTCTTATTGCTCGCGATCAGTCGTCCGTTGGTGACCTTCGGGCCGCGAGCCAGGTGGCGCACGTGGGTGGCGGGCAGGTCGAGATGCACCCGTTCCTCCGGATCCAGGTGCAGCCCGGGCGTGCGCACCACCGGCAGTTCTCCTTCGCGCATCCGCGACAGCACCCGCCCGCGGTGCATCCGCCTGCGCAGATCCTCGATCAGCGGACCGGTCAACGCGAGCTCGTCGACGGCGGCTTCGAAGGCGTCCAGTTCCGGCTGGGCGATCTCCCCGTCGGCGAAGGCGAAGGTCGCCAGTCGCTCGACATAGCCCAGACCCGGTTCCCGAAGCATTGTCCGGCCGATGTTCTCGTCGATGCGCTGATACCGCAGCGTCGCCCACAGTTGCGACCATTCGGGGCCGGACGGGCCGGAGGCGGTGAGCGTCCGCCGTGCCCTCGTGCCCCAGTGGGTCAGGAATTCCTCGATCTCGGCGGCGCACCGATCACACCCGGAATGACCGCCGAACAGTTTGCGGCGCAGCGGGTTTCCGCACCGCGTGCAGTGTCGTGCGTCGACGGGCCGTCGCGGGTGGGTCGCCGTGGACCATTGCGTGCCGTCCCACCAGCGCATACGCGCCCCGTCCTGGGGATCGCGATGCCAGTCGGCCCGTTCCTGGTCGGGCGGCGGTGGCGGTGGAGCGGGCAGACGCTCGGTGGAGCGGCGGGTGAGATCGACGGCGCGGTGATACGGGTGCGGACGGGTCGCCGCGTGGGTCGGCGGCACGGGGCCGCGGGGCGTGTCGCTCGACGCGCGAGGATCGTCGGCCGTGGCGGGATCGGTCCCGGAGGTGGCGGAGACCCCGGTGGGTACCCGGTCCGAGGCGGCCTCGGGGGACCGGGTGTGCTGGGCGCGCGGGACGGTCGGCGCGCCGGGCGAGGGCGGGTCGGTCCACCGGGCAGCCGGATAGGAGTCGGTCCGGCCGGGACTGGCGAACGGATTCGACTCGCGTTTCGATCCGGCCTGCCCGTCGCTGTCGTCGACGGTGACACCGAACTCGGTGACCATTCCGGCGAGTCCGGTGGTCCACCCCTGACCGATCGCGCGGAAACGCCATTGCTCGTCGCGACGGTAGAACTCACCGAACATCATCGCATCGACCGCGTCGGGATCTTCGATGTCGAAACGCGCCACCGGCCCCCGGGCGTCGAACACCGTCACCGCGAGGTCTCCGATCTCGTCGAAGGTCCCGTCGTCGAGCGAACCGCTCACCACGATCCGCGCCACCTCGGATTCGGTACGCGGCAGCGACACACTCAGCCGCGCCGTGCCCGGTGCCGGTTCCTGATCGATCGTCACGGCCTGGGAGACGTGACGGGGCGCGTTGAAGAAGACGAGATCGCGATCCGAGCGCACGGCGCCCGATTCCGTCAGCAACAGTGCGTGCGCGTCGACGACATGCTCGGATCGCCATGAAACAACCACGGCTAGAAGAGATGTCGGTACCGGCGCGTTCGCGCCCTTGCTGAGTTTCATCGTGCTCGAATATTGCCACGCCCCTCCGACACGCCCGACGGCTCGGCCGCCGTCACCGCCGCGACCCCGGTGCGGGCCGAGCGTCCGACACCGATGACCCGCGGTGAAACCGCAGGCAGATCCGTGCGCGACACACAGCGCACAGTCCGGAAGTTCCCGCCGAACTCGGGCACAGTGTTGTCCATGACCACGCCGAAAGGGCCGGACGACGAAGGGGCCACCGCGAGAGCGCCGGGTGCTCGGATACGCCCCGCCGACCTGCTCGCCGCCGCGACGGCCGCGGTCGAAGCCGCGCAGTCGGCGGCCGGTCAGGCGCTGGAATCCGCGCAGCTCACCGCGGGCCACGCCTTCGACGCCGCGGTGCGGCTGCCGCCCGCCTCCGCGCAGTTGGCCGCGCAACTGCCGAGTCTCATCGACAATCTCACGATCGCCGTCGACCGTCTCAACTCCACCATCGACCGCCTCGATCGCACCCTGGCCCTGGCCGACCCGGCTTTCGCCGCCTACGACCGGCTGCTGCCCCGGCTGGAAGCGGTGATCGCGCTCGGCGAGGACGTCTTCGGCGCGCTCGCACGGCTGCCCGGCGTCTCGATCCTGGGCCGGGTCACCGGGATCGGCGCGAAATCGGGGCAGGCCGAGCCGCCCCCTCCGGCCGCGTCGAAGCGGCGTCGGTGAGTTCGGGTCCTGCCCGCCGTGCGGTGTCCGCGCGATAGGTGGCTGCCGCCTTGAGCAGCATCTCGCGGTACTCCTCGGCGGGATCGGAGTCCAGCACGATGGCTCCGCCCGCCCCGATCCGCCACCGTCCGTCGTGACGTACCGCCGTGCGGATGACGATATTGAGGTCGGCCGTGCCGCCGAGCCCGAGGAAACCGATGGTGCCCGAATAGACCCCCCTGGCTTCGGTTTCGAGTTCGTCGATGATCTCCATGGTGCGCAGCTTGGGGGCGCCCGTCATCGAGCCGCCGGGGAAGCAGGCGCGCACGCAGTCGATCACGTCGACGTCGGGACGCAGTGTTCCGCGCACGGTCGAGACCAGCTGGTGCAGTGTCGTATAGGTCTCGGTGGCCATCAGTTCGGGCACGTGCACGCTGCCGATGCGGCAGACCCGGCCGAGGTCGTTGCGCAGCAGGTCGACGATCATCAGGTTCTCGGCCCGGGTCTTGGGACTGTCGGCGAGTTCCCTGCGCAACCGTTCGTCCTCGGCCGGGGTGCTCCCGCGCGGTGCGGTGCCCTTGATCGGTTTGCTCTCCACGGTGCGGGCACGGTCGACCTTGAGGAAGCGTTCCGGTGAGGAACACGCGATTTCGAGATCGTCGAAACGCAGATAGGCCGCGTACGGTGCGGGATTGCAGCGACGAAGGGCACGGTAGAAGTCGAGTCCGTCGGATTCGACTGTGTCGTCCGAGGGAAAGGTCAGGCTGTCGGTGAGGCAGATCTCGTAGGATTCGCCGACGCGCAATTTGTCCATGCACACCGCGATATCTGCCAGGTACCTGTCACTTCCGCGCGCGAAGAGTCCGGCGACCGCTCCGGTATCGGGCGTGACCTCGATGGTGGTCGGATTCACCCAGGTGGGAAGCGATTCCAGCACTTCGCCGGTATCGCGCAGCCAATCGAGCGCCGCTCGCGTGCTCTCGGCCGCCGTATCGGTGAGGGCGAGCAGGTGGGTGTGTCCGGTGACGTGGTCGACGACGACGAGCCGGTCGGCGAAGATCCACTGCGCGTCCGGGGTGGACGAGCGGTGCGCCGCCGCCGCGCCGCAGTCGGCCTTCACCTCGTAACCCAGATATCCGACGTAACCGCAGGCGAAATCGAACGGAAGGTCGGGAATATCGGCGCAGCGCCAGCGCAATTCGGTGGCGAGATATTCCAGGACGTCGCCCGCGAAGACCCGGCGGCCGCCCCCGGAGGTCTCGACGATCACCTCGGCGGTCTCGACCCGGTAGCGGACCACTTCGGCGAGCGGTCCGCTCGCGTCGCCGAGGAAGGAGAAGCGGTCGAGTCCCGGCTCGACGTGTTCGCTGTCGAGCCAGAACGCCGTGGCGGAACCACCGTAGAGCCGGACGAAGGCCGCCTCGGTGTCGATCGCCCGCTCGATCACCCGGTGCCGCAACTGCCAGGGGCGGCCCAGTTCGCCCACCCGGACCGTGGCGTCGTCGAGTCGTTCCGGTCGCGGGCCACCGGATCCGACGCCGTCGCGGACGAATCGGACCGAATCGGGTACCGAGCGCATGGACCGGCCCGCCGGTGCCGATCGCGCCACCGCCTCGACCAGGCGTTCGGCTTTCCTCCCGGTCACAGGGGTCGGTCGTCGGTCACCGTGATGGCGTGCGGTGAGCTCGGCGAAGTTGCGCAGCAGGGCGGCCCCGTACTCGCCCGCGACGGATTCCGGATGGAACTGCACGCCCCATTGCGGACGTGAGCGGTGCCGCACGCCCATGACGACGCCGTCGGTGGTCGCCGCGGTGATCTCCAGGGCGTCGGGCAGCGGCCGCCTGGCACACAGCGAGTGGTAGCGCACGGCGGTGAAATCCTGGGGGAGTCCGGCGAAGAGGTCGCGTCCGTTGTGCGAGATCCGGTCCAGGTATCCGTGTCGGGCGGCGGGTGCGAGGTCGACCACTCCGCCCGCGCCGATGACGATGCCCTGGTGGCCGAGGCAGACGCCGAGCAAAGGCAGGTCCGCCTCGGCGATGAGCGCCGCGGAGATCCCGATATCGCGCGCGATATCGGGACGGCCGGGACCGGGGGAGATGACGATATTGTCGTAACCGGCCAGGTCCAGCCGGGCGATATCGCGAACCTCGTCGTTGCGCACGACGGTCGGCTCGATCCCGTTCACCTCGCTGATCAGCTGGAACAGGTTATAGGTGAACGAGTCGTAGTTGTCGATGAGCAACGTGCGCATGGTGTGCAAAACCCTACGCCTGACCGGTCACGAGTAACTGTTGTCGGATGCCCGCAGTTTAAGCGGAGGTGTCGTGCACAATGTGTGACATGTCTGTTGCGCAGCCGGTGGAAGTGGATCGCGAGGTCGTCGACTTCTCGATCGTCGGGAAGTGGATGGATGAGCAGGGGTTGCCCGCCGGTGATTTCGAGGGGGTGACATCGCTGGGGGGCGGGACCCAGAACATCATGCTCCGGTTCGATCGCGGTGGTCGCTCGTATGTACTGCGGCGCGGACCCCGGCATCTGCGGGCCAAGAGCAACGAGGTCATCCGCAGGGAATCGGTGCTGTTGCGTGCGCTGGACGGCACCGAGGTGCGCGCGCCCCGGGTGATCGCCGCGTGCACCGACGAATCGGTGATCGGCGCGGTCTTCTATCTGATGGAGCCGATCGTCGGCTTCAACCCGCAGAACGAACTGCCCGATTTGCACGCGGGCGATCCGGAGATCAGGCGGCAGATGGGCCTGTCGGCGGTGGAGGCCATCGCACGGCTCGGCGCCATCGACTATCGGGCGATCGGTCTGTCGGACTACGGGAAGCCGGAAGGGTTCCTGGAACGGCAGGTGCCGCGCTGGCTGGGCGAACTCGAATCCTATTCGGCCAACGCGGGCTATCCCGGCCCGGAGATCCCCGGCGTGACGCAGGTGGGCGAGTGGCTCGAGCGCAACCGGCCGCAGCGGTGGACGCCGGGAATCCTGCACGGTGACTGCCATCTGGCCAACATCATGTTCACCTACGACGGCCCCGAGGTCGCCGCGCTGGTCGACTGGGAGATGTCGACCATCGGCGACCCGTTGCTCGATCTCGGCTGGCAGCTCGCCACCCGACCGGTGCCGGGGACAACGGGTTCGGCGCTGGTCGGCAGACTCGGCGCCGCGGGCGGACTGCCGACGCCGGAGGAGATGATCGAGCACTACGGCCGGTTCTCCGATCGGGATCTGAGCGCGGTCCCCTGGTACACGGTGCTGGCGTGCTTCAAACTCGGCATCGTGCTCGAGGGGACGCACGCGCGGGCCTTCGCGGGCAAGGCGCCGAAACAGGTCGGCGACTTCCTGCACGCGGTCACGCTGGAGCTGTTCGAGAAGGCGCGCGAACTCATGGAGTGAGCGACCGGATCTCGGCGCTGATTGGCTGAATATCTATGTCCGAATAGATACAGTCAAACCTAGCATTGGTTCATGCCGATCGTTCCCGATGTCAAGAACTGGACCTGGGTGCTCGACGAGACCTGTCCCGAATGCGGATTCGCGGCGGCCGACACCGCCTTCGACGCGGTGCCGCCGCTCGCTCGCGAATACGCGGGACGGCTGGCGGCGACGCTGACCCGCCCCGAAGCGGCACTGCGGCCGACGGATTCGGTGTGGTCACCGCTGGAGTACGCCGCGCACGTGCGCGACGTGTGCCGGATCTTCGCCTACCGCACGGCGATCGCCGCGCGCACGGTCGCGTCCGATCCGCGCGTGCCCGCGTTCGACGCGCGCGGGGTGAGCGCCGCGGAGGCCGCCGACGGTGTTCCGGTGTTCTCGGATTGGGATCAGGACGCCACCGCGATCGCCGACCGCTACGGCGAGCAGGACCCGGCGACGGTGGCGCGGGAATTGGTCGACGCGGCCGAGATCGTCGCGCGCGCCATCGAATCGGTGCCCCCGGCCGATCGGGGGCGGCAGGTGCGACGCAGTGACGGCTCGGCCTTCACAGTCGAATCACTGGCCCGGTATTTCGCGCACGACGTGATCCATCACGTGCACGATGTGCGGGGCTGAAGGCGCTCTTTCTGGAACGTGTTCCCTTCGGTCTGAAGGCGTTGTCACGGAATTTCCGTGTCAGTACTAGAACGCGTTCCACTTTTCTCGTACTGTGGGTGCAGTCACATATAAGCACGTGCATTCGAGAGGGTCGACAGGAATGAAGACGAAGGGCGCGATCCTGTGGGGGATCGAAGAGCCGTGGTCGGTGGAGGAGATCGAGGTCGGCGATCCCGTCGCGGGCGAGGTGCAGATCCGGATGGAAACCGCCGGTATGTGCCATTCCGATCATCACATCGTCACCGGCGCCACACCGATGCCCGGCTACCCGGTCATGGGCGGCCACGAAGGCGCGGGCGTGATCACCGCGCTCGGGCCGAACTGCCCGGCCGATCTACAGGTCGGTGATCACGTGATCCTGTCGTTCATCCCCGCCTGCGGACGCTGTCCGGCGTGCGTGAGCGGCAATATGGCGCTGTGCGATCTCGGCGCGGGTCTGCTGATGGGACAGGCGATCAGCGACGGCACCTACCGGATCCAGGCGCGGGGCCAGAACGTCATCCCGATGTGCCTGCTCGGCACGTTCGCGCCGTATATGACGGTGCACCACACCTCGGTCGTCAAGATCGACCCGACGATCCCGTTCGAGGTCGCCTGCCTCGTCGGCTGCGGCGTGCCGACCGGTTTCGGGTCGTCCACCCATGTCGCGCAGGTGCAGCCGGGTGAGACCGCCGTCATCGTCGGCATCGGCGGCGTCGGCATGAGCGCGTTGCAGGGCGCGGTACTCGCGGGCGCGTCCAAGGTCGTCGCCATCGACCCGAATCCGTGGAAGCGCGAGCAGGCGCAGAAATTCGGCGCCACCCACGCCTACGCCTCCATGGCCGAGGCGATCATGCCGCTGCTGGAGGCCACCGAGGGGCGGATGGCGGAGAACGTCATCCTGACCATGGGTGAGATGCACGGCGAATACATCGAAGAGGGACTGATCCTCACCGGCAAGGCCGGGACGCTGGTCGTCACCTCGATGGGGCGCATGGACGAGAGCGACGTCAAACTCAACAGCTTCCTGCTGTCGATGTTGCAGAAGACGATCAAGGGCTGCATCTTCGGCGGCGGCAACGCCAGGCAGGACGCGCCGCGCCTGCTCGCGCTGTACAAGGCGGGGCAGTTGAATCTCGACGACATGGTCACCCGCAGCTACTCGCTCGAGGAGATCAACCAGGGTTACAAGGACATGCTGGACGGCAAGAACATTCGCGGCATCATCCGCTACACCGAAGCCGACTGGTAGTTCGCGCGCTCATCGTGCGGCGAGCCGGGCCGCGATCTCGGCGACGAGGTCGCGGGGCACCGGCGGCGTCGCCCGTGCGAGCGTCGGGATCTGTTCCTTGGTCGGTGGATCCCGGCGCTCGCGTGGATGACGCGTTCGTTCCGGGCTCAGATGTGGCAGCGCAGCAGCGCCTCGCGCAGATTGCGACTGCGGACGTCGTCGAGGACCGCCATGCCCAGCCGGTTCATCGAATAGCCGAAGCCGAGTCCGGTCGCCGGATCGGCGAAACCGAAGGAGCCGCCGAGACCGGTGGTGCCGTAGGCGCGTTTGTCCGAGCCGAATCGGAACGTGCCGCGTGATTTACGGAAACCCAGGTGGTAGCGGCTCTTGGTCTTCAGCACCAGGTCGTCGGCGGGAACATCGTCGGCGGTGTCGGCGGCCGCCAGTCGTTCCAGGAGCGCGTCGTCGACGGGGAGCGCGCCGGTGCTCGCGGCCGCGGCGCCGTAGACCTTGGCCAAGGCGCGGGCATTGCCGACACCGTTGGACCCGGGCAGTTCGACCTCGAGGAATTCGCGCCGGGTCGCCCGCACGGGCGCGCCGCAGCGCGGATTGGTCAGCGCCGCGTGCGAATAGCCGCGTTTGGTGTAGATCTCCGCGCCGATCCGCAGCGGGATATCGCGTTCGTAGCGCAGCAGATCCAGGCCGCGCGCCGCGGCGAGCGTGGCGATGCGCTCCATCGGTTCGGCGGCGGGAAGGCCGATGAAGAAGTCGAGGCCGAGCGGCCCGGCGAAATCCTCGGCGAAGATCCGGCCGAGTGTGCGATGTCCCGGATCGACGCGCCGCACCAGTTCACCCTGGTACAGCCCGAGTGTGATGGCGTGGTAGCCGTGGCGCGTGCCGGGTTTCCACGCGGGTTTCTGTGCGGCCAGAATCGGTGCGAGACCGTCGAGATCGGCGATCTGCGCGAGTCGCACCACCGTGTCGAGACCGGACAGCCCCGCCTGGTGGTCGATCAGTTGCCGGACGGTCACCGCGTCCTTGCCCTGTGCCGCGAACTCGGGCCAGTACGTCGCGACCGGCTCCTCGTAATCCAGCAGCCCCTTGGACACCGCCGCCGCGACGACGAACGCCGCCATCCCCTTGGTCGAGGAGAACACCGGCACGATGGTGTCGCGTTCCCACGGCAGCGTCCGCCGCCGGTCGCGGTATCCCGCCCACAGGTCGACGACCGGACGATCGCCCGCGTAAACGGCCACGGCCGCGCCGATTTCGCCGTGCTGGGCGAAATTGCGGCGGAAAGCGTCGGCGACGGGGCCGAAACCGGCCGCCACATCACCGTGGATCGTGGGCTGTTCAGTCATGGTGAGTCGATGGTACCGGCGGTACCGGGTGTTGGTGGGTGTGCGTCGCGGGGATGGCCCGGTCTACGCGGACAATCCTCGGGCTGGATCGCGGGAACCTGGCAACCGGGAACGGGAATGTCCGTTGGAGCCGGACACCGCGGGCACGCTGTGGGTTGTCCGCCCGCGCCGGGCACCTCGCGGATCGTCTCGTAGGCTCGGGGGGTGCGTTCACTCGAGCAGATCAGGGAATGGCCGGTGCGGCACGCGGCGGCGGGAGTGCTCGGCCCGTCCGGTGTGACGACCGAAGGTGACGTCGACCGCGTCTTCCCCCTCGCCTCGGTGACCAAACCGCTGGTTGCCTACGCGGTGCTGGTCGCGGTCGAAGAGGGCGCGATCGAATTGGACCAGCCCGCGGGACCGCCCGGCGCGACCGTCCGGCACCTGCTGGCGCACACCTCCGGCATCGCCTTCGACACCACCGAAGTCCTCGCCGCGCCCGGCGCCAAACGGATCTACTCCAGCGCGGGCTACGAAGTCCTCGCCGGGTTCGTCACCGCGCAGACCGGCATCGCGTTCGAGGAATATCTGCGCGACGCGGTCTTCGCCCCGCTCGGGATGACGGGTTCGGTGCTTGCGGGGCCGGCCGGTCACGCCTGCCGTTCCACCGTCGCCGATCTCGTCCGGTTCGCGACGGAATTGCTCTCGCCGCAGCTGATCTCCGAGCAGACCCACACCGAGGCGATATCGGTGCAATTCCCCGGGGTCAACGGCGTGCTGCCCGGTTACGGATCGCAGCGCCCGAACGACTGGGGCCTGGGCTTCGAGATCCGCGACGGCAAGTCACCGCACTGGACCGGTGCGACGAATTCCCCTCGAACCTATGGCCATTTCGGTCAATCGGGAACATTTCTCTGGGTCGATCCGGTGATTGGGGTGGCGGGTATCGCCCTGGCGGACGAGAATTTCGGCGACTGGGCGCGAACCGCGTGGCCGACCCTCAGTGACGCGATCATCGCCGAGTCGACACACGAAGGCAACACGCTCGCGAAGTAACACGCGTAACATCGGGCACTCCAGTACACTCAGGCAACGCCAGCTGTAGACGGGTTCGTTGGGGAAGACGGTCCTCGTCGAAGCTGGAGGTATCAGGGTGCGCGCATCGAGTCAGTTCGCGGACGTGTCGGCGGGTGTGGTGTGGATCCACTCGTCGCCTGCCGCGCTGTGCCCGCATGTGGAGTGGGCGCTGACCTCGGCCCTCGGTTCCCCCGCGAAGTTGCGGTGGACCACCCAGCCGGCCGACGGCCAACTGCGCGCAACCAGCGATTGGATCGGCCCCGTCGGGACCGCCGCGCGCATTGCCCAATCCTTGCGGTCGTGGCCGGTGCTGCGCTTCGAGGTGACCGAGGATCCGAGCGACGGGATCGACGGCGAGCGCTACAGTTTCGTTCCAGCCCTCGGTCTGTGGCACGGTTCCACCTCGGCATGCGGTGACGTCACGCTCGGTGAGATGCGGTTGCGCGCCATGCTCCAGGCATCACGCGAACTCGGAAAATACACGACCTACGATCTGGCCGCCGAAATCGACCGCGCCCTCGGCACGCCGTGGGACGAAGATCTCGAGCTATACCGTTCCGGCGTGGATCCGATCGGCGCCGAGGTGACCTGGTTGCGTCGCGACGTCGGCTGAAATCTCCCCTTCGAATCGTCTCGGTACGCCCGCCGTTCTTCGGTGTGATCGGTGACGGCCGCCTCGATGTAACTCGGTGATCGCGGTCGGTTAGCCGACGAGATGTGTTCTGTCTCAACACTATCGATTGGTTGAACGTCACCTTTCGAAAAGTTGGACGATGTGCGCTCGAAGGCATATGAGACATGCGTAGGTGTTTGTTACTGTTTCGCTGCGTCCGTCTCAGACGGCGGACGGAACAAGGAGACCGAGCATGCCAATCCGATCAACGATGCGCCGAATCGGCATCATCGCACTCACTTTCGTCGCGACAGCCGCGGCTGTCCTGATGGTCACACCGCAGCAAGCGTCCGCCGCGCCGACCCGAAATCCGATCCTCTTCGTACACGGATGGAATGGGGCCGACTCGAATTGGGATTTCATGATCTCCCGCTTCAGAGCCGCGGGCTACGGCGCCAACGAACTGCGAGCCTTCACCTACAACACCGCGCAATCGAACAGGCTGACCGCCGACGAGGTCAAAGCCGAGGCCGATGCGCTGCGCGCCTCCACCGGCGCCGAGAAGATCGACATCATCAGCCACTCGATGGGCGGCCTGAACACTCGCTGGTACCTGAAATTCCTCGACGGCGCCCGCTATGTCGACGACTGGGTCTCCATCGGCGGGCCCAACCACGGCACCACCGTCGCCCTCGGCTGCTACGACGACGGCTGCGAGGACATGCGCCCCGGTTCGAATATGCTCCAGCAGTTGAACAACGGTGACGAAACCCCCGGTGACGTCAAGTACGGCACCTGGTGGTCGCCCTGCGACGAGATCATCACGCCGAACAACAGTGTCCTTCTCGACGGTGCGACCAACACCATCACCGGCTGCATCGGCCACGTCTCACTGCTCGGCGCGGTCGGGGTGATCAGCCAGATCCGAGACTTCGTCGCCTAGCGTTTTCGACGAATCAGGACGGTCGTGATCCGCGCCGCGGGTCACGACCGTCCGGCGCCGTATGTGTCGCGATCGATCCCACGCCCGCATCCTCGTACGCTCATCGGATGGCGGAGGAGTACTTCAAGGACGGCACGGTGTCGGGCGTCGGTGAATACCTCGACGGGGAACGGCACGGGCCGTGGACCTTCTATTTCAAGAACGGGTCCGTGAAAGCGCGGGGGTCGTACGACTCCGGGCAACTCGACGGCGAGTGGATCTGGCATCGCGAATCCGGTGGTCTGCTCCAACAGGGCGCATTCATCGACGGTTTGCAGCACGGGCGTTGGCAGCGGTGGCACGACACCGGAAATCGCTTGGATGACGGCTTTTTCGAGCGCGGAAAGAAGTCCGGCGAATGGGTGACCTACGACAAGGCCGGAGTCGAGGTGAAACGAAAGGTCTACCGTTGACCGGACATCCGGTGAACCACGCTCCGACTCACGCGCCCGATGCCGTGCGGCGCGCGACCTCTCGGATCGTCATATCCGCGGGTGAGTCCAGCACCAGGTCGGCGCGCGACAGATCGAGGCACGCCGTCATCGGGTTCGGGATGGCGACGCAGACGAGTCCCGCCGCCTTCGCCGCCGCGATGCCGTTCGCCGAATCCTCCACCGCGATGGCCTCGGCGGCATCCACACCCAATTCGGCCAGGGCGAGCAGGTAGACGGCCGGATCGGGTTTGGTGCGCCGAACCCGATCGCCGGTGGCGATGACCGCGAAACGGTCGAGCAGTCCCAGCCGGTGCAGGTGCGTGGTGACCCATTCGCGACTGGAACTCGACGCGAGTCCGACCGCTAGGCCGAGGTCGGACGCCTCGTCGAGCCATGATTCGATTCCGGGGCGCGACACTTCGGCGGCGATCAACGCGTGATGGCGGGCCTGTCGACCGGCCCGCAGCGTTTCGCGGTCCACCGGATAGCCGATCAGGCCCTCCAGGTGCAGCCACGGATCCCAGCTCGACTCCGTCGTGCCGATCACCTGAGCCCAGATCTGCTGTTCGAGCGTCGCACCGTGCGCCGCGTACACCTCCTGCCACGCCGTGAATTCGGGCGTCTCGGTATCCAGGATGAGGCCGTCGAAGTCGAAGATCATCGCTCTCAGAGGCACATTCGACAAGCTACACGCGGTCTCCGACAGCGACGCCCGGTCGTCGTCGGTTGCCTGACCGAAGTGACTGCGGCGCAATCGGTTACGCAGTCCCACATCGGATCGAGCGCTGACGACCCCTTTGACAATCCCTTCTCGCTCGGATACGTTCCCTGCCGGGGAGTACGGAGTAGCGGCCCGCCGAGGTCGTACATCCGGTAGAAGGGGGATTCGCACGTGCGAAACAGTCATTCCGTGGTGCTGCCGTGGTATCTCGATCCGTCTGCCGTGGGCTGACGCGTATTCCGTGTTCGTCGCCGACCGGAAGCTCTTTCCGTCGTCGAGTTCGACCGCGCACACCGGGTGGAATCGGTGAGATCTCGCCCGCCGGAAAATAATTCGAGGAGTGACCGTGAAGTATCTCGTTCGAAGTCTCTTCATCGCCCTGCTCGCCGTCGCCGCGATCGGCGCCGGGACGGCGCATGCCACGGGAGATCAATTCGGGGCGATCACGGTCGAGAAGGCCACGAATCCCTATGGTGTGACGCATTTCTACGGTTCGTGGGCCGATACCCGCGAAGCGGCGAGGGCGGCCGCCTCGGCCAGGTGCGGCTCGGCCACCGGGAACAGGGAAGCGGTCTGCGATCTGGTCACCTGGGCCAACGCGTGCGTGGCCGCCGCTACTCGCGGAGTCGACTATCAGTGGGCGGAGGGAGCGAATCGGGCCGAAGCGACCGCCAACGCGCTGAGACTGTCCAACGCGGTCGGGGTTCCGGGGCCCATCCCGCTGCCCGCGTCCATCGGCTATGTCGCCTGCACACCGAATTCGGAGTGACAACAGGGATCAATCGGGTGTCGGGGGTTGTCGAGCGGGTCGACCTCGGCCTGCGAGGAGGCGCCATCGCCGCGGGTGTCGGCGGCGAGTACGCGTGCGCCGCGTCTCGTCGGCCGACGGGGTAAGCGCGTGTCCGACGCCGCTGCGGGTCCAGAACTCCGCCGTGACGACAGAGCCGTATGTTCACCGAACGCCGGGATGCCCTGGCTGAGCGCGCCGCCGAGTTCTTCGCAGACCCGCCGCGGTGGTGCCCACCGGACGCGCGGCGATGAACCCGATGTTCGTCTGACGGTCGAGTTGTCGGCGAAATATCAGTGCGTGTCGTCTGTCGCCGAGCGACCGGGCGCTCGGTCGGCGCGGCCGCGTTTACCTCACCCGGTTCGCCGCACGACCGGTGCCCGCCGCCGAACCGCGAGCCCGGCGGCCGCCTTCGCGGGTGAGTCCGGCGAGTACAGGGGTGACGCGCGCGACGGCATTGCGCAGCGCGATCCCCGGCCCGGTCGCGGGAAGCAGCAGGGCGCGGGCCACTCGGAAGGCCTGCTGCTTGGATCGCACCAACGGCCGGTGCCGTGTCTCGTACCGGCGCAGCGCGGCGGCGACCTGCGACGGCGAGCCACTCAATTCCTCGGCGAGCCGGTACCCGCCCGCGATGGCGAGGGTGCTGCCGTCGCCGAACAGCGACACCGCCGCGGCCGCGTCCCCGACCAGTCCGACCCGCCCATCGGACCAGCGCGGTAGCCGCATCCGACTGATGGAGTCGAAGTAGAGGTCGTCGGTCTCGCGCAGTCGGTCGAGCAGATTCGGCAGTAGCCAGCCCGTGTCCGGAAAGGCCTCCACCACCACCCTTTTGTGCTGATCGAGGTCGCGGTGGTCGTAGCCGGGAACCTCGGGCCGCCGGAATATGAACGCGGCGATCGCGCGACCCCGGTTCGGGTGCACGGCCACCGCCCGACCGGGCGTGTTGTGTATCAGCACCTCGGTGTCGTCGCCCATCGGCTCATCGATCGGCATGGTCGCCACATACATTCCGGTATGCCGGATGAACGACCCCTCCGGTCCGAAGGTCAGGTGACGGACCGTCGAGTGCAGGCCGTCGGCGCCGATCACGGCGTCGAACCGTGACGGCGGCGCGGCGGCGAAGGTGACATCGACGCCCGCGTCGTCGTGAACCAGGTCGGTAATCGTGTCACCCCAGCGGTATTCGACGCTGTCACGTCCCGCGTCGACCAGGATCGCCGCGAGGTCGGCCCGCGCCACCTCGACCCCCCGCGTCCCTGCCTCACCCGCGAAAGCCCGCAGGGGGATACCCGCGAGCCGCCGTCCCTTCGCGTCGACGAATGTCATCCGATCCGCGGGCGAGGCGACCTCGCGAAGCCGCGCCATGACGCCCATCTTCTCCACCACGTCGACCGCGGGCCCTTTGACATCGACCGGGCTGCCGCTGCTCCGCGCACCCGTGGCCCGCTCGACGACCGTCACCTCGAATCCCGCCCTGGCCAACCAGTGCGCCGCGGTGGCCCCGGCGACCCCGGCGCCGGAGATCAGCACTTTCTTGCCCATTTCCCTACCTCCGATAACCGGACGATTTTCGTCCGTTACGGCGACGGTAGCATAAGTGGAAGAATTTCGTCCAGATGTGCTCGAGGAGGTAGTGATGACGGCCGATGGCCTGCGCGCCGATGCCCGCAGCAACCGCGACCAGATCGTCGCGTCGGCCCTGATCCTGTTCCGGGACAGGGGAATCGACGTGTCCATGAAAGAGGTCGCCGATCACGCCCGCGTCGGCGTCGGCACGCTGTACCGGCGTTTCTCCGACCGTGAAGCGCTGATCTCCGCCGCCTCGCACGCCTACCTGACAGGTCTGGCGGACAGCGTCACGACGGCGGCACGCGAGGAGCCCGACGCCTGGTCCGCCCTGCGAAGGTTCCTGCACGAATGTGCCCGGACCGGGGTCGGCGCGTTCGCCTCGTCGGTCGAACCGGTGCTGCACAACAGGATTCGCGGCGATGCGCATCTGACCGAGGTGCGTGCGACCGTTGTCGCCGCGATCGGCGATCTGGTCACGCGGGCCCACGCCGAGGGAACGCTGCGCCCCGATGTCGACGTCGGTGATGTCGCCCGCCTGATGACGGTGCAGATCTACTCCCGGCCCGACGAGGAACCCACCGCGGCGATCGCGCGCGTGGTGGATCTGCTACTGGATGGGATCTCCATCGGACCTCGCTCGGCGGGGTCATCGCCCTCGGGCCGAGTCTTGTAGGTCCGGTTCGCTCGGCTATCGGCGAGGTCGATGCGTTCGGCGACCTGCTACCGCGGCTCACCGGTCTGCACGACGGACCCGCCGCCGGACTCGACACCTACACCGCGCGGATCCGCGCGGCCCGCGACCGTCATCCCGTCGCGTCGCCGACCGTTTCGTCGCGATCGATAGTCGGGTGCGCTTTATGACCGCCTCCGACCCGCGCCCCGACATGACCGAGGTGATCGGCAACGACGATCTGCTGCCGCTCATCCTCGACACCCAGTCGGCAGGTCGGCGCGCCGCCGTCGAGCGGCCAGCACCGAAGGGCGAAGGCAGTCCTCGACCCTCGGTGCGTCGCGGCACATCGGTCGGGCTGTGCCCTGAACCCCCTTTGGAACAGGCCTCGCTCGCCACGATTCCGGAGCACGCCATGCGTTGGGGTTTCCTCGATCCGATTCCCGCGCGCGTCGCGGTGGATACGTCGCGCGCGTCGCGGTGGATACGTCGTGCACGTCGCGGTGGACACGTCGTGCACGACGGGGTGGATGCGTCGCGCGCGTCGTGCTGGATGCGTCGCGCAGGTCGCGGTGGACATGCCGTGCAGGTCGCGGTGGACATGCCGTGCAGGTCGCGGTGGACATGCCGTGCAGGTCGCGGTGGACATGCCGTGCAGGTCGCGGTGGACATGCCGTGCAGGTCGCGGTGGACATGCCGTGCAGGTCGCGGTGGACATGCCGTGCAGGTCGCGGTGGACATGCCGTGCAGGTCGCGGTGGACATGCCGTGCAGGTCGCGGTGGACATGCCGTGCACGTCGCGGTGAACACGCCGTGCACGTCGCGGCGGATACGTCGCGCTGGATACGCCTTGTCCGTCGCGGTGGATACGCCGCAATCACGGCGACGGACAACAGGTCTCTCGGATCGGGTGGAACCGATCCTGCGGTAGTCGCGTCCAACTCTGATGTATCGCCGAATTCGGTCACCGAGGTCAGGAGGGTCATGCGATTCGTGTATGCCGCACACCGGGCGACAGCCGCCGTTACGTCACCGGTCGCCGTAGATCTCGAGGACGGGCCGCGCCCGCAGGCCGACGGAGTGGGGGAGAGGTGAGCGCCTGGGTGACGACAGGGTTCGTCGCGGCGATCAGCGTGCCGTCGGTGGTGCTCGTGGCCACCCTCATCTGGCCCGAGCGTCGCCCGGATCACGAATCGGCGAGCGGGGCCGTCGATGATCCGAATCCTGAGGGCCGGTGTTCGCGGCCGATGTGAACAGGCGCCGCGTCGTCCGCATCGTGAACCTCCGAGCCGGATTGTCGATGATCCGAGTCCCTGAGGGCCGTGATTCCGAGGCGGAATCTGAACGCGCGCAGCGTCATCCGGATCACGAGCCTCCGAGCGTGCCGTCGATGATCCGAGTCTCGAGGTCGGTGATTCGCGGCCGAATATGAACTGCACGGTGTCGTCACCCGCGAGCAGGGTTGTCGATGACTGCGCCCCTGAGGGTCGGTGATTCCGCGGTGGCGTGTGAACGTGCACGGCGTCGTCCGGATCACCGATCTGCGAGTTCGGCTGTCCATGGTCCGAATCCGGATGGGCGGTGATCCCGCGGCCAAATGTTAGTGAACGGGCGTCGCGTCGTCCGCCACATCACGCCAAAGGTCTGGAGTGGGTGTGTCGCGCGACCACACGGACTCGTGCACGTCGAAATCCACTCGGGTCTCGCGGCATCGAGGGCTGTGCGTCACGGTTGCCGAGAACTGCGTACGGTCACGCATATTCGCATGACCGTCGGTACGAGCGATAGCTTTGACCGTGCTCACGGTGACGATGAACGACCGAGCGGCGAGATTGCTCGGTCTGCGGAACGGCTTCGGTGGTCTCGATCCGGACGAGGAATTGGTATCCGGCCTGCGGACCACCTGGGTCGACGGCGGAATCGCATGCCGTGGCGAGGTGGTCTGCTGGGCTCCGGTCCCCGAACACGCTGACGACGCACCTGGGAGACAGTTCGATCTCACCGGGTGGGAATGCTTCGAAACCAAACTCCACCTCGAAGATTTCGTCCCCGTAGAGAGTGCGTATGCCGATGGGCCGATCATCGGCGTCGACGCACAGCGAACCCTGCTCCGACAGGGGGTCGCACTGGCTCGGGAGGTCGGGCGACTGGCCGGCGAACTGAGCACGCCGATTCCGCTGCGATGCGTCATCGCGACCGGCGAAACCAACGGCACGTTCAGGTTTCATCGAATCCGGCCCGAGGAAAGCTGGCTGGTCGACGACCTCGACCGCTACTCGCGAGACTATGTCGTGGTCGTCGACTTCCTGCCCGGGCCCGCCGACAGATTCCGGACCGGGCACATCGCCGCGTCACAACGGGCGGCGCTCATCGACCTGGTCGAACTCCTGGTGCCCGATGTCGAGAAGGCCCGTGGCAGATTGGAGTACGCCCTCGAGAACGCGTCGTGATCGGCGTTCGATCCCGAGGACGCGCTGATCGAGGCCCTGCTCGACGGCGTCGACGGTGGGTGCGCCTACGTCCCTTCCGTGGGCGCCGATCCCGAAGCGATTCGCGGCTACCTGACGCTGCTGCCCGCCTGCCCGGAAGAGTTGACCCGAACGTGGCACGACGGCGATATCGGGGCCTGGAATACCCAGACCGATCTCCGGACCTACCTGCGATCGCTGGGCGATCAGTGCCGCGCGATCGGCACCGCGTTGATAGGCGTTTTCTGCGGCAAGGACGGCTTGGTGCTCGGTTTCCTGCCCGAAGGCGAACTGGAGCGGTTCATTGCTCTCGCCACGACCGCCGAGGTGGAGGTCTTCGTCTACGGGTCGGTCGATCGTTGACTCGGTTCTGTCGAAGACGCCCCGACCCGGTCACGACGAACTCGAGTACGAAGGCCGAATGACGGGCGACATGTGGCCCACGTTTGCCCCATGGAAGTGGGCGTGGGGCAATCGCCGGGGGCAAGACGTGCCGTCTACCCGCATGTTCTCGGTGGGCGCAGAGGGGATCGAACCCCCGACCGCTGGTGTGTAAAACCAGTGCTCTACCGCTGAGCTATACGCCCGCACTCCGTCGGTGCTTCCGACGGTGCGGCTTATGAATCTAGCGCGGCGAGCGCTTTCTCCCAAGCCGCCTGGTCACGGGCCTCTCCGGGGCCGTTCATCTCCGCGAAACGGACCGTGCCGTCCTTGTCCACGACGAAGGTGCCGCGGTTGGGGAAGCCGGTTTTCTCGTTGAAGACGCCGTAGGCCTGGGCGATGGCGCCGTGCGGCCAGAAATCGGACAGCAGGGGGAAGGTGTAGCCCTGTTCGGCGGCCCAGATCTTGTGGGTGGGCGGCGGGCCGACGGAGATCGCGAGGATTTCCGCGTCGTCGTTCTGGAATTTGGGCAGCTCGTCTCGGACCTTGCAGAGTTCCCCCTGGCAGATGCCGGTGAAGGCGAGCGGATAGAAGACGATGAGCACGTTCTTCTTGCCCCGGAAGTCCGACAGTGAGACTTTCTGGTTGTTCTGATCCTTGAGCGTGAAATCCGGCGCGACAGTGCCAACTTCGAGCGGCATACGCGAATCCTCCATCGTGTCGGGTCTCCACCGGGTGGTGATGCGCCACCCGGCGGAAACCATAGCGAAAGGGTCAGCGTTGCTTCGAAGGAGCCTTGGGTTGTACCAATCGGCTTCCGGCCCAAGCGCCGAGGCTGATCGCAGAAGTCTGCGTCAGGCCCGCCGTGGGCGCGGCTTCGGCGATCTCGCTCGGATCGACATGGCCAGGCTGACCGGTCTTGGGGGTGAGAACCCAGATGAATCCGTCGTCCGCCAGCGGGCTGATGACTTCCATCAGCTCGTCGGCCAGATCGCCGTCTCCCTCTCGCCACCAGAGCAGTACGGCGTCGACGACTTCATCGGAGTCCTCGTCCACCATTTCACCGCCACTGGCGTCTTCGACATCGGCCCGCAGGTCGTCGTCGGTGTCCTCGTCCCAGCCCAGTTCCTGGACAACCATGCCGTGTGTAATGCCAAGCTTCTGAGCGTAGTTCTGCGCGTCCGCCGCGGCGACCACGGTGGTGTCCTCCTCAACTCCCGACAGTAGGTAGTTGCAAGCGAACATGGTTATCGGCCCGAGCGCAAGCTGATCGGACGAAATACCCTCCGAATGTCGCGCGACCGGTACGAAATTTCAGCGTTTCGGGCACGTTTCCCGGACCGTGTTCCTGGCGTCGTTGACGCGTTTGCTGGCGTCGTTCAGGGGCCCTACCTGCGCCGTATAGGTCATGCGACGGGTTTCGGCGGCGAGCGCCCTGGCCGCTGTGACGTACTCGGAGAATTTCGCGGCAAGATCATCGGGCAACGCGCCCGCCGCGGCCGTCACTCCGGTCTCGACCTTCGTCGCGGCGTCCTCCAGCGTCGTGGAGGCGGCATCGCGTTTGGCGGCGTAGTCTGGCGCATTGGAGTCGTGCGCGTCGACGAAGTCGTTGTACGCCTTCACCCCGAGGCCGGATGTGGTGGGGAACTGCGCGCAGTTCTCGCTGACGGCCTGGGCCTGCGCTGCCGCCCGCCGCGACGAGGTCGCCGCCGCGGAGGATGCGGCCGCTTCGGTCTTGTAGGAGGAGAGTTCCGCGGCGTTCGGAGTGGCGGTTCCCTCCAACGTTTCCGCGCATCCGGCGACCGTGAGCCCGGCGACGACCGCCGCGGCAGCACATACCAATCCGAACCGGCGTGGGTCGAGCACCTTCATCGTCCTCCCGCTCTTGCTCTGTATTCGCATCGAGATTCGCATCGAACAGTTCGTGCTCGGGTGGCTCGTGGGGTGCCGAAACCGGCCCGCGCCGGAAAAACTACCGGGTAACCCTTTGCCGAGGAAACCGTACTGGATTCGCTGCTGACATGATGACCTGGGACGCACCGTCGGCAAGGATGGAAGGTGCGCCCGGACTTTCGTAACGGGTGGTCCGCCAACCAGCGCTCCGCCCGGGGAAAAAGAAGCCATCAGCTTGTCCACCCCTGTACGAGGAGCAGACTTGACAGACGTGATCCACTCGTCCGTTCCGGCGAAACCCGCTGGTCCCGACACCGTCTCCGCCCCGAACGGGTCGCACGCACAGCCGGCAGGCCGGGTGAGGGTGATCCGCGAGGGGGTGGCGTCCTACCTGCCGGATATCGACCCGGAGGAAACCAGCGAATGGCTCGAATCATTCGACGACATGCTCGACCGGGAAGGTCCGGGCCGTGCGCGCTACCTGATGCTCCGATTGTTGGAGCGCGCGGGTGAGCGCCGGGTCTCCATTCCCGCGTTGACTTCCACCGATTATGTGAACACCATTCCCACCGAGAACGAGCCGTGGTTTCCCGGCGACGAAGAGGTGGAGCGTCGGTTCCGCGCCTGGATTCGCTGGAACGCCGCGATCATGGTGCATCGCGCACAGCGTCCCGGCATCGGTGTCGGTGGGCACATCTCGACCTACGCGTCCTCGGCGGCGCTCTACGAGGTCGGCTTCAACCACTTCTTCCGCGGCAAGGATCATTCCGGCGGCGGTGACTCGATCTTCATCCAGGGCCACGCCTCGCCCGGCATCTACGCCCGCGCCTTCCTCGAGGGCAGGCTCAGCGAGAGCCAGATGGACGGGTTCCGTCAGGAGTACAGCCACGGCGGGCCGGGACACGGTCTTCCGTCGTATCCGCATCCCCGGCTGCTGAACAACTTCTGGGAATTCCCGACCGTCTCCATGGGTCTGGGCCCGATGAACGCCATCTACCAGGCCAGGTTCAACCACTACCTGCACGATCGCGGGATCAAGGACACCTCCGACCAGCACGTGTGGGCGTTCCTCGGCGACGGCGAGATGGACGAGCCGGAGTCGCGCGGTCTCGCGCACGTCGCGGCGATGGAGGGGCTGGACAACCTGACCTTCGTCGTCAACTGCAACCTGCAACGTCTCGACGGCCCGGTGCGCGGCAACGGCAAGATCATCCAGGAACTCGAGTCGTTCTTCCGCGGCGCGGGCTGGAATGTCATCAAGGTGATCTGGGGCCGCGAGTGGGACGCGCTGCTCGGCGCGGATCGCGACGGCGCGCTGGTGAATCTGATGAACACCACACCCGACGGTGATTTCCAGACCTACAAGGCCAACGACGGCGCCTACGTGCGCGACCACTTCTTCGGTCGCGATCCGAGGACCAAGGCGCTGGTGCAGGATCTGTCGAACCCGGAGATCTGGAACCTCAAGCGCGGAGGCCACGACTACCGCAAGGTCTACGCCGCCTACGCCGCGGCGATGGCGCACAAGGGTCAGCCGACGGTCATTCTGGCCAAGACCATCAAGGGCTACACCCTCGGCAAGCATTTCGAGGGCCGCAACGCCACCCATCAGATGAAGAAGCTGACGTTGCAGGACCTCAAGGACTTCCGCGATCTCCAGCGGATCCCGATCACCGACGCGGAGTTGGAGAAGGATCCGTACCTGCCGCCGTACTACCATCCCGGCATCGATACCCGCGAGGTCCAGTACATGCTGGATCGCCGCAAGGCGCTCGGCGGTTTCCTGCCCGAACGGCGTTCCGTGGCAAAGCCTCTGCAACTTCCCGGCGACGAGGCGTATCGCTCGGTGCGCAAGGGTTCGGGCAAGCAGAGTGTCGCCACCACGATGGCGCTGGTCCGCTTGATGAAGGAACTGCTGCGGGACAAGGAGATCGGCAAGCGGATCGTGCCGATCATCCCGGACGAGGCCAGGACCTTCGGTATGGACTCGTGGTTCCCTTCGTTGAAGATCTACAACCGCAACGGCCAGTTGTACACATCGGTCGACGCGGAATTGATGCTTGCCTACAAAGAGAGCACCACCGGCCAGATCCTGCACGAGGGCATCAACGAGGCCGGATCGACCGCGTCGTTCACCGCGGTCGGCACCTCGTACGCCACCCACGGCGAGCCGATGATCCCGCTCTACATCTTCTACTCGATGTTCGGTTTCCAGCGCACCGGTGACGGACTGTGGGCGGCGGCGGATCAGCTCGCCCGCGGATTCGTGCTCGGAGCAACTGCCGGGCGAACCACGTTGACCGGTGAGGGATTGCAGCACAACGACGGCCATTCGCTGTTGCTGGCATCGAGTAATCCCGCCGTGGTCACCTACGATCCGGCGTTCGCCTTCGAACTCGCGCATATCGTGCGCGACGGCCTGCGCCGGATGTACGGCGGCGGTGTGCCGAAACCGTCGGCGCAGACGGCGCTGCCGGGTACGGAGACGGTTCGTCGCGCCGAGGACACCTTCGGCGGCGAGGACATCTTCTACTACATCACCCTCTACAACGAGCCCTACCAGCAGCCGGTCGAGCCGGAAGGTCTCGATATCGCGGGTCTGCTCAAGGGCATCTACCTGTACAAGGCGGGAGAGGCCGGTGATGTGCGCGCGCAGATCCTGGTCTCCGGCGTCACCGTGCCCGACGGCCTGCGCGCGCAGGCGCTGCTCGCACAGCGGTGGGGTGTGCAGGCCGATGTGTGGTCGGTGACCTCGTGGGGTGAGCTCCGCAAGGAGGCACTCGCCAAGGAGATCGCGGCACTGCGTGATCCGAGCGCGGAGGTCGGCGTGCCCTACGTCACCGAGGCGCTGTCGCGGGTCGACGGTCCCTACATCGCCGCGACCGACTGGATGCGGGCGGTGCCGGATCAGGTCCGCAAGTGGGTACCGGGTGATTTCACCACCCTCGGCACCGACGGGTTCGGCTTCTCCGATACCAGGGCGGCGGCGCGGCGGGTATTCAACGTCGACGCGCAGTCGATCGCGCTCGCGGCGCTGGAAGGTCTGGCCCGGGTGGGCAGGATCGACCGGTCCACGGTGCTCGAGGCGGCGGCCGAATATCGGATCGGCGATGTCGACGCCGCGCCGAAGTCGGCCGCAAGCGGTGAGGAAGAACTCGCGTAGCGGACTATTGGAACGTGGAACGTAAACCGCCGCGGCCCCGACGGATCTCCGAAGGCTCCTCCGAGCACGAGGTGTATCTGCCGACCGGGGCACTGTCCCCGAATCGGCAGAACCGGGATCCGCTCCCGGACACGCTGCTCAAGCGGGTCAAGCAGTTCTCCGGCCGACTGTCGACCGAGGCTGTCGGATCCATGCAGGATCGGTTGCCGTTCTTCGCCGATCTGGATGCCGCCCAGCGGGCCGGGGTCCAGATGCTGGTGCAGACCGCGGTGGTGAACTTCCTCGAATGGCTCCAGGACCCGGAAAGCGATATCCGGTTCAGCCTGGACGCCTTCCAGGTCATTCCGCAGGATCTGGCGCGGCGGTTGACGTTGCGCCAGACCGTGGACATGGTCCGCGTGGCCATGGAGTTCTTCGAACAGTGGCTGCCCGCGCTCGCGCGCAACGACAGGCAGCTGGTCGCGCTCACCGAGGCGGTGCTGCGATACGGGCGTGAGCTCGGCTTCGCGGCCGCCTCGGTGTACGCCAGCGCCGCGGAATCACGCGGCGCGTGGGACACCAGGCTGGAGGCGCTGGTCGTCGACGCGGTGGTGCGCGGCGATACCGGCCCGGACATGCTGTCGCGGGCCGCGACGTTGAATTGGGACGCCACCGCGCCCGCGACGGTGCTGGTCGGCACGCCGCCCAAGGATCAGAGCGTGTCCATGGTCGGCGCGGTGCACAACATCGCCGCCAGGCACGGGCGCGCGGCGCTCGCGGTGGTGCAGGGCGCTCGGCTGGTGATGGTGGTGAGCGGTCATCTCAGCGATACCACACATATATCGGCCTTCCTCTCCGATCTGCTCGCCGAGGTCTTCTCGGACGGGCCGGTGGTGATCGGACCGACCATGCGCACCCTCGGCGCGGCCCACGCCAGCGCGGTGGAGGCGCTGGCGGGTATGGAGGCGGTCGTGGGGTGGCGCGGTGCGCCGCGGCCGGTGCACGCGACCGAATTACTACCCGAACGCGCATTGCTGGGTGATCGAGCTGCGGTCGACGCGCTGAACGAGTATCTTGTGCTCCCGTTGGCCGCTGCGGGATCCTCGCTCGCCGACACCCTCGATGCCTACCTCGATTGCGGTGGAGCCGTCGAGACCTGCGCCCGTCAGCTGTACGTCCATCCAAATACGGTGCGCTACCGCCTCAAGCGAATCGGGGAGATCACCGGACGTGATCCGATGAATCCCCGTGACGCCTACGTGCTCCGGATCGCGGCAACAGTGGGTCGTTTGACACGAACCCGTAACGAATCATCAACATCCGACCCAGAAGCACCACATGTCGCTGTGGGTCCCGATGGGCTGTAACGCAGAAGGCGAATCGGTCGATCGGGACACCCCACATGGGATTTTGTGGGACCCCTACAAAAGGGATCGAGAAGCTTCGGTCGCGTCGACATCTCGTAGAAGGCACCTCACAGTGTTTTCTTAGAGGCGTGATCGCGTTACTTGCCCCAGGACAGGGGTCCCAGACACCCGGCATGCTCGCGCCCTGGCTCGACCTTCCCGGCGCGGGAGAACGCCTCGCCCTCTGGTCCAAGGCCTCGGGCCTGGATCTCGTTCGTCTCGGCACCACCGCGACGGCCGAGGAGATCGTCGACACCGCTGTGACGCAACCCCTCGTTGTCGCCGCCGCGCTGCTGGCCTTCGCCGAAGTCGAGCAGAATTCACTGCCCGCCGCTACCATCGTGGCCGGACATTCGGTCGGCGAGTTCGCCGCCGCCGCTGTCGCCGGGGTAATCTCCCCTGACGACGCGGTGGTGCTGGCCGCCATCCGCGGTGCGGAGATGGCCAAGGCGTGCGCGCTGGAGCCGACCGGAATGTCCGCGGTGCTCGGCGGCGATGAGGCCGCCGTACTCGCACGGCTCGCGGAATTGAACCTCGTGCCCGCCAATCGCAACGCGGCCGGTCAGATCGTGGCCGCGGGCACACTCGACGCGTTGGCGGAACTGGCGGCGAACCCGCCGGAGAAGGCGCGGGTCCGCGCGCTTCCCGTCGCGGGCGCTTTCCACACCGCGTACATGGCTCCGGCCCAGGACGCGGTGGCCGAGGCTATCGGCAAGATCGCGCCGGACGAGCCGACCCGTGTGCTGCTGTCGAACTTCGACGGGCAGCCGGTCGCCTCGGGACAGGACGCGATCGATAAGCTCGCCGCGCAGGTCACCCGACCTGTTCGCTGGGATCTGTGCACCGAGACCATCCGCGCCGCCGCGGTGTCGGCAGTGGCGGAGTTGCCGCCGGCGGGCACGCTGGTCGGCATCGCCAAACGGGAACTGAAGGGCACGCCGACGCTGGCCCTGAAAACGCCCGAAGACCTCCCCGCGTTGGCCGGGTTCACGACCTCCGGCTAGCTTTCCCCGCGACGGTGCGGAGAAATTCGCACAGTCGTGACCGAATCGGCGGTAACCAACCGCCGCTTCGATCCGAAATAAACACAAGAGCCCTACAAATAGAAACAAGAAGGGAGCCACACCGTGGCCGCTCTGACCCAGGAACAAATCGTCGAGGAACTCGGCAGGATCATCGAAGAGGTTACGGGTATCGAACCCTCCGAGGTGACCATCGAGAAGTCCTTCGTCGATGACCTGGACATCGACTCGCTGTCCATGGTCGAGATCGCGGTACAGACCGAGGACAAGTACGGCGTGAAGATCCCGGACGAGGATCTGGCCAGCTTGAAGACGGTCGGCGACGCTGTCGGCTACATCCAGAAGCTCGAGGCGGAGAACAGCGAAGCCGCCGCGGAGCTCAAGGCCAAGTTCGACTCCGAGTAGGGCCGAAACAGTGACCACTCCTTCCACCTTGAACGGGAATTTCCCCAACGTCGTCGTCACTAGCCTGGCGGCGACCACGTCGATCGCGGGTGACGTCGATGCGACGTGGAAGGGACTCCTCAACGGCGAGAGCGGTATCGACGTTCTCGAGGATTCCTTCGTCGAGGAATACGACCTTCCCGTCCGCATCGGCGGACACCTGAAGGTCCGACCGGACACCCTGCTCACCCGGGTCGAATGTCGGCGCATGGCCTACGTCGAGCAGCTCGCGACCGTTCTCGGTCGTGAAGTCTGGCGCAACGCGGGCAGCCCGGAAGTCGATCCCGAGCGGCTCGGTGTGGCCATCGGAACCGGGATCGGCGGCGGCGACGCCCTCATCGACTCGGTCGACAAGCTGAAGAACGGCGGCTATCGAAAGATTTCGCCCCTGGCTGTTCAGATGGTCATGCCGAACGGCCCTTCGGCCGTGGTCGGTCTCGAATTGAAGGCCAGGGCAGGAGTGGTCACTCCGGTCTCGGCATGCTCGTCCGGCTCCGAGGCCATCGCCAACGCGTGGCGGATGATCGTTATGGGTGACGCCGATATCGTCGTCGCCGGTGGCGTCGAGGGTTACATCGACGCCGTGCCGATCGCGGCATTCTCCATGATGCGTGCGATGAGCAACCGCAACGACGATCCCAAGGGCGCCTCGCGGCCCTTCGACAAGGATCGTGACGGATTCGTCTTCGGTGAGGCGGGCGCCCTCATGGTCATCGAGACCGAGGAGCACGCCAAGGCTCGTGGAGCCACCATCCACGCGCGTCTGCTCGGCGCGGGCATCACCTCGGACGGTTTCCATCTCGTCGCCCCCGATCCCACGGGCGACGGTGCCTCGCGTGCCATCAAGCGCGCGTTGCAGACGGCGGGTCTGACCGCCGCTGACATCACCCATGTCAACGCACACGCGACCGCGACGCCGATCGGTGACACCGCCGAGGCGAACGCGATCAACAAGGCCATCGGCAATCACGCCTCGGTCTACGCTCCGAAGTCGGCACTGGGCCACTCGATCGGCGCGGTCGGCGCCCTCGAGTCCGTGCTCACCGTGCTCAGCATCCGCGACGGCATCGTTCCGCCGACGCTGAACCTGGAGAACCAGGATCCGGAGATCGACCTCGATGTGGTGCACGGCGAAGCCCGTCGCCAGGAGATCGAGTACGCGATCAACAATTCCTTCGGTTTCGGTGGGCACAACGTCGCGCTCGCCTTCGGTCGCGCATAGCCGCTCGATCGACTGCACAACGAATCAGGCGGGGGCCGGTATCGGCCCCCGCCTGATTCGACATACGCAGCCGCGCTCGCGGCAACACTCTTATCGAGGAGATAACGCGATGACCATCATGGCTCCGGCGTTCCCACAGGAGACGACGACAGATCCGCGTGATCCGCTGGGCAGACTCCAGCGCTTCTTCGATCCCGGCACGGTTCTTCCGCTGCATCCGCGCGATAAATCCGGCGTTCTCGCCGCGATCGGCGAGGTCGACGGTGTCCGCACCGTCGCCTACTGCTCCGATGCCACCGTCATGGGCGGCGCGATGGGCGTCGACGGATGCAAACACATCGTCGACGCCATCGATACGGCCATCGATTCCGGTGCTCCCGTGGTCGGTATCTGGCATTCCGGCGGCGCCCGGCTGGCCGAGGGTGTGGAGGCCCTGCACGCGGTCGGACTGGTCTTCGAGGCCATGGTCCGCGCGTCCGGCCTGGTCCCGCAGCTCTCGGTGGTGCTCGGATTCGCCGCGGGCGGCGCCGCCTACGGCCCCGCGCTGACCGATATCGTCATCATGGCTCCCGAAGGCCGCGTTTTCGTGACCGGACCCGATGTGGTGCGCAGCGTCACCGGTGAACAGGTCGACATGGAAACCCTCGGCGGTCCGGTCACCCACGGCAAGAAGTCCGGTGTCACCCATATCGTCGCCGACAGCGAATCCGATGCCATGCATCGCGCCCGCAGGCTGGTGTCGATGTTCGCCGAGCAGGGTGAATTCGATCTGCTCGCCGCCGAGCACGGTGATGTCGACCTGAAGGCGCTCCTGCCGGAATCGGCCAAGCGCGCCTACGACGTGAAACCGCTGGTGCACGAGCTGCTCGACAATATCAACGGCGAGTCCTCCTTCGAGGAATTGCAGGGTGGTTACGCGCGCAGCATGGTGACCGGTCTCGGTCGTCTCGGCGGTCGTACCGTCGGTGTGCTGGCCAACAATCCGTTGCGCCTGGGCGGCTGCCTCAACTCGGAGAGCGCGGAGAAGGCGGCGCGGTTCGTGCGCCTGTGCGACGCGTTCGGCATTCCGCTGATCGTCATCACCGATGTGCCCGGTTACCTGCCCGGCGTCAGCCAGGAGTGGGAGGGCGTGGTGCGGCGCGGCGCGAAACTGCTGCACGCCTTCGCCGAGGCGCGGGTTCCCCGGGTCACGCTGGTCACCCGCAAGATCTACGGCGGCGCCTACATCGCGATGAACGCCCGGTCGCTCGGTGCGACCGCCGTGTACGCGTGGCCGGGTTCGGAGGTCGCGGTGATGGGCGCCAAGGCCGCGGTCGGCATCCTGCACAAGAAGGCGCTCGCCGCCGCGCCGGACGACGAGCGTGAGGCGCTGCACGAGCGGCTGACCGTCGAGCACGAGCAGATCGCGGGCGGTGTCGAGCGCGCCATCGCGATCGGGGTCGTCGACCAGGTCATCGACCCGGCCAAGACCCGGAGCACGATCGCCGCCGCGCTGGCCGCCGCGCCGTCGCGCAAGAGCCACCACAAGAACATTCCGCTGTGAGGTGAGTGTCGCGAAACGGGCCCGGGAAATTCCCCGGGCCCGTTTTCGTTGTTCGCCTCCGTCGAGCGATCACGGGGGTGGAGGCGTCACCGCTGGGTAGCATCGGGTTGTGCGTTACGAGGAGCTTTCCGAGGAGCCGTGTTCGATTACCCGGCCGCTGGTGATTCTGGGTGACCGGTGGACACTGGTGATTCTCAAGCACTCGTTCGCCGGTATCCGTCGCTTCAACACTTTCCAGAGCGCGCTCGGTATTTCCCGCAGTCGATTGCAGGATCGGCTGGACCGCTTGATCGAGCACGGCATCCTGGTGAAGCAGAAGGCCGAGGTCGGCGCGCACGAGGAATACCGGCTGACGCCGAAGGGGCACGATATCTATCCGATCCTGATGGCGATCCGGGATTGGGGCGACGCGTATATGGCGCCCGCCGGGCCGCCGGTCGAATACCGTCATCGCGGATGTGCCGGAGAGGCGCATGTGAAACTCGAATGCGATTCCTGCGGAAGTGAATTGACCGCCCGCGATATCGCCCCCGAACTCGGTCCCGGATTGACCGGAGAAAGTGTCGCGGCGGGCTGATCAGGAACCGGACCGGATCTTTTCGGCCGGATTGTCCTGATTCACACACTCCTGGACCGGATTCGGGACGGCCGGGGAAATCCGGCAGTTCCACACGCCCGTGCCGACGGCGACGGTGATCACGACATTCTCGCCCGACGTTCGTGACCTGGCCGCGTAGATCTCGGCCACCGCGAGGGCGGCCTCGCACGCGGTGTCGCCCCTGATCGTGATCGCGATGATGCTCTGACCGAATTCCGCTGTGCCGCAGGATATCTCGATCGGTTCCAGGACGGGGTGCGCGACGTGCACGGCTCGGGTGGGTGCGGTCGTGGTGGGGACGATCACGGCCGCGGTGGTCGCCGCGGCGCTCGCGGTCGGCGTCGCGCCGAGGACCTCGCCCTCGGCGTCGTCGCAGCCGGTGAGGCCCGTGGTGAGCGCGACCGCGGCGATGACCGCGGGCAGTACGCCGGAAGAACGCATGAAGCCTCCTGTGTCGCGCGGTCGACGCCGGAGCCGCTGATCGCCCCCCGACCTGCGCTCACCCTAGCGCGGTCGGCGGGTGAGTGCCGGTATCGGCGCGACGATCGCCCGCCTCAGTCGCTGTGCCAGGCGACGACGTGGTCGAGATCGGCTCGGGTGGTGCGGAAACTGTTCACCGGGTGGTCGATGTCGGGGTGGCCGAAGGAGATGGCGGCGACGACTCGGCGGTGCTCGGGGATGTCGAAGTGGGCGCGCAGGAAGGGGGAGTAGGAGGCCAGGGCGGCCTGGGGTGCGGCGCCGAGGCCAAGGCTCTGGGCGGCGAGCAGGAAATTGCCGATGTAGAGGCCGCAGTCGACGGCGCCGTAGACGCCGAGATCGGCTTCGCTGGTGACGATCGCGACGTGGGGCGCGTCGAAGAGTTCGAAGTTGCGGACGGCTTGGCGCATGGTGCCCGCGTTGTCGCCCTTGGCGATACCGACGCTGTCGTAGAGTTGCAGGCCGCATTCACGTCTGCGATCGCGGTAGACGCCGGTGTAGGCCGACGGGAACGGGAAATCGGGTTCGGGAATCGCGCCTGAGACATGCTCGAGCAGTGCTTTTCGGAATCGGTCGGTGCCCGCGCCCTCGGTGATCACCAGCTGCCAGGGCTGGGTGTTGCACCACGACGGTGTGCGACCGGCCAGGCGCAGCAGCGCCTCGATGGTCTCGCGGGCGACCGGGTCGGTGGTGAACTGCCTGCATGTCCACCGGTGTTCGAGGATTCGGTGCAATGCCTCGTATTCGTCGGTCCGCACATCCGTCGGGTTCATCGGCCCACCCTCTCGTATTCGGTTCTATTTCGAGACTGAATGCTAGCGTGAGTGGTCTCATTTCGGAACTGGATGCGGTCGAGAAATCACACCCCAGCGCGGCACAGCAAAATCCAGTTATCGGAGGGTGTGTGCTGGCAGAATCCGACGCATGGGGTCCGAGGCCCGTGACGCGCGTAAGCGGCACGGCAGGCACTACACGCCGCCCGCGCTCGCGCAGTTCCTGGCGCGACGCCTGCTGGCGCATATGCCGGAACCGAGCCGCGCGGGCACGCTGCGAGTCCTGGATCCCGCTTGCGGAGACGGGGAACTGTTGCTCTCGCTCCATCGCGAGATCACGGCCGGACTCCCCGGCGTCCGGGTGGAACTGATCGGATTCGATCTCGACGAGACGGCGCTCGCGGTGGCCAGGGCCAGGGCGCGGGCGGCTGGTGTCGACGTGCGATGGCATTCGGGAGATTTCCTGTCGGAGTCGGAACGGCTGGCCGACAACAGTTTCGACGCGATCATCACGAACCCGCCGTATGTGCGCACCCAGCAGCTCGGCACCGTGGCCGCGCGATCGCTGGCCGAGCGCTTCGGACTGCGCGGCCGGATCGACCTGACCCACCCCTTCGTCGCCGTCGCGCCGCGACTGTTGCGCCAGGGCGGCGTGCTGGGTCTGTTGTGCGCCAACAGGTTCATCACCACCAGGGCGGGCGCCAATATCCGCGCGATCCTGTGCGCCGAACTCGCGCCGGTGGAACTCTACGACCTGGGCGACACCAAACTGTTCGAGGCGGCCGTCCTGCCCGCGATCACCATCGCGACCAGGACCGGAACCCGACCCGACTGTCGTTTCGTCTCTGCCTACGAAGTGCCCGAATCCGAAACCGTGTCCGTACCGGGGCTTTTCGAAGCGTTGACCCGTGACACCGGCGGCAGCGTCGCCCACGACGGGCGTACTTTCGCGGTGGAGGTCGGCACGTTGTGCTCCGAGGGTCCGGCGCTCGCGCACCGTGCGGACAGCACCTGGCGGATGTCGCGTCCCGGTGTCGACGCGTGGCTGGCCCGGATCGGTGAGCGCACGTGGCGCACGTTCGGTGAGGTCGCGCGCATCAGGGTGGGGATCAAGACGACCGCCGATCGGGTCTTCATCTCCGACCGCTGGCACGAGGCGGATCCGTGTCCGGAACAGGAACTGCTGCTGGATCTCATCACCCACCACGATCTCGCGCCGTGGCGCATCGACCGCGAGCGCGAGACGAGGGTCCTCTATCCCTACGACACCGACGTGTCCAGGCGTACGCCGGTCGACCTGCGCGAATTCCCCGATGCCGCCGCCTATCTCCGAACGCACGAAGAAGCGCTGACGGCCCGTCGGTATCTGGTGGACAGCGGCAGGAGTTGGTTCGAGATCTGGGTGCCGCAGCGTCCGCACCTGTGGCGCGTACCCAAACTGGTCTTCCCGGATATCAGCGAACGTCCCAGATTCGCGCTCGACCGCTCGGGGGCGGTGGTGAACGGGGACTGCTACTGGATCTCGCTCGCTGATCTCGGGGTCGGTGACCACCTGGCCCATCTGCTGATGGGCGTGGCGAATTCCGCGCTCGGAGTGCGTTTCTACGACGCGGTCTGCGGCAACCGCCTCTACGCGGGCAGGCGGCGGTGGATCACCCAGTACGTGTCGCGGTTGCCGTTGCCGGATCCCGGGTCGGCGGCGGCCGCCGAGATAGTGGGACTGGTCGGCGAATTCGTCGGCGGACGTCCGGTCGAGCCGGACGCGCAGCGGACACTCGACGAGTTGGTCGCGGCCGCGTTCGGGGTCGGCTCAGGTCGTCGCCCTGACGCCGACCATCGGGAGCAGCGTGCGCCGCGCGAACTCGCGCCCGGCCTCGGCATCGCCGAGCGGGATCAGGCCGTCGGGGGTGAGGGCGAGCGACAGCGCGAGGCGGGCCATGATCTCGGCGACCAGATCGGCGTCGAAGTCGTCGTCGGCGCCGCGCAATTCGCCCAGTTTGCCCGCCAGGTACGTGCGGCCGACGGCGAGGATCGGGCCACCCTCGGTGGTGAGCCTCGGCAGGATCAGATCCGGTTCGGTCCGCAGCAGGCGGCGCAGTAGTTCGTTACCCGCTATCGCCCCGATGAAGGCGACGAAGATCTCCACGAGTTGGTTCTCGGTGCCTTCGACCGTCTGCACCCGCTTGTCGATATCGGCGACGAAACGCTGTGCCTCGCGCACGCTGACCGCCTCGACCAGGTCGTTCTTGGATTCGAATCGGCGGTAGAGGGTGGCGGGGCTGATTCCGGCTCGCCGGGCGATCTCACCCATGCTGGTGCGTTTGATGCCGAAATCCAGGAATGCCGACAGCGCGCTCTCCAGTAGTTTCTCCCCGTCTTTCACGGGCTTGTCCAGAATCCGCTGGAGCATGGGCGGAACGGTGGGCATCGAGTCTCCAGTCAGGGGCGCGCCGACGGGGCGGGGTGGGTCGTTCATTATCCCACCGGCATACGCCGTCGCGGTCCCGGATCGGCCGAAAGGTGAGTGGAAGGCATGTCAAGCATCTCACTCTATCGTCGGAGGCTCCCGCGCGGTGAGCTACGGACGCGGCAGATCCAGATCGGCCATTTCCTGCTCGATCGCGTTGGCCGCGAAATCGACACCGCTGGATCGCAGTTCGTGAACCCGGCGCTGGAGCGCCTCGATACCCCCCGGTTGTGCCGCGATGTCGGCGACGCTGATCCGCCCCTTCGGCCGGTGCATATTCGTATCCCTGCACACCACCGTGATACCTCCTGCCCGCACGCCGCGTCGCTCGCCGTCCCTGGGGGACCGTCTCGACGAAAACCGCTGGCAAACGTCTCGGCCGGAGCCCCCGGGACGCCGGGCACGCCCCCGAATGTTATCAGCCGCCCGTGCAGGTCATTTGACCGGTGTGCGATGACTCACAGAATCTTCGCGTCCCGGTGACCGGCCATATTGTGCACGTAGACGGAGCTGTTGAGGCGGAGGCCGTCGCGTTCCTCCTCGCTCAATTCCCGGCGGACTTTGCCCGGCACACCGGCCACGAGCGAACCCGGCGGGATGCGCGCGCCCTCGGGTATCAGCGCGTTGGCGGCGATCAGACTGCCCTCGCCGATCACCGCGCCGTTGAGCACGGTGGCGCCCATGCCGACCAGCACGTTGTCGCCGACGGTGCAGCCGTGCAGGATCGCGTTGTGGCCAACCGACACCCCCGTGCCCACGGTCAACGGGAAGCCGGGATCGGCGTGCAGCACGCATCCGTCCTGGATGTTGGTCGCGGGTCCGATGGTGATGTCCTCGAGATCGGCGCGCAGCACCGCGCCGTACCAGACGCTGACCTCGGCGCCGAGCGTCACCCGTCCGATCACGGTGGCGGTGGGCGCGATCCAGGAACTGTCGTCGATAGTGGGGGCGACGCCGCCGAACTCAATCATCATGGGGGCAACTTAGCCGACCCGCCGCGCGGTCGATCCGCGGTCCGGAACAGCGCGCGATGCGCCGCCGGACTGGTACCGAGCAGGCGGTGGAAGTGATGGCGCAGGCTGACCGCGGTATGGAAACCGGTCGACTCGGCGATGCGGTCCACCGTCTCGTCGGTGGATTCGAGCAGCAGCCGCGCGCGGTCGGTGCGTTGGTGCAGCAGCCACTGCTGCGGACTGCTTCCGGTGCGTTCGCGAAATCTGCGGGTGAAGGTGCGCCGTGACATGAGGGCGACCCGCGCCCACCGATCGAGGTCGACCGGATCGCCGAGATGGGTTCGCGCCCACACCATCGCGCGTTCGATCGGGTCGTCGGTCGCGTCGTCGGGGACGGCCACCGGAATGTACTGGGCCTGCGAACCGCTGCGATGCGGCGCGGTGACCAGCGCGCGGGCCAGTTCGGTCGCGGCGCGGCTGCCGAGGTCGGCGCGGACCAGGTGCAGGCAGCAATCGAGTGCCGCCGCCACCCCGGCCGAGGTGACGACGTCGCCGAGATCCGACCACAGGGTGTCGGCGCGCACCCGCACCGCCGGATACGCGCGACCCAGTTCGGCGGCGGCGGACCAGTGCGTGGTGATCTCACGCCCGTCGGCCAGACCGCTCGCCGCGACAGCCCACGCGCCGAGGCAGAGGCCGACGATCCGGGCGCCGCGCGCGTGGGCGGCGCGCAGGGCGGCGCGGAGTTCGTCGGAGATGCCCTCGCCGGGCGGCCAACTCGGGATCACCACGGTGTCTGCCGCGTCGAACACCTCGAGTCCGTGCTCGACGTGGATGTCGAAACCGGCCGGGGTGCGCAGGGTGCCCGGCTGTTCGGCGCACACGCGCACCACGTATTGCGCCGGGCCCTGTGCCCCGACGCGGCCGAAGACGAGCGTCGGCACCGAGAGATGGAACGGGCTGATGCCGTCGAAGGCCAGAACCGCCACGAAACGCATGGCCCGATATTAGCGGCAGGTGGCTCGCGGGCCACTGTCGGCGGCTCCGGATTCGTCGGACGATCGACGTCATGACCGAGACGATCACCCGCACAGTCGAAGCCCTGCTCGTCGGCGGACCGACACTGCGACTGCGCTACGCAGGGCTCACCTGGCTCACCGACCCCACCTTCGACGCCCCCGGCGACTACCCGGGCCCCGTCACCCTGCACAAGATCACCGGACCCGCGATCGGCCCGGACGAGGTCGGCGCGGTCGACGTGGTCCTGCTCTCCCACGATCAGCACGCCGACAATCTCGACACCTCGGGCCGCGCCTTCCTCGATGGCGTCGACACCGTGCTCTCGACCGCCGACGCCGCGAGTCGACTGAACGGCGTTCGGGCGCTGGAGAATTGGGAGACCGTCACGATCGGCGCGGCACAGGTGACCGGCGTGCCCGCGCTGCACGGCCCGCCCGGATGCGAGCCGGTGACCGGTGTCGTCACCGGATTCGTCCTGCGGGCCGACGGCGAGCCGACGGTGTACGTCTCCGGCGACAACGCGTCGGTGGACCTGGTGCGGGAGATCGTCGACCGCGTCGGCCCCATCGATATCGCCGTCCTGCACGTGGGCGCCGCCAATGTCGATATCTTCGGCGACACCGACGTCACCCTGAACGGGCGCAGCGCGCTGCGGGCCGCCGAACTGCTCGGCGACGCGGTGATCGTCCCCGTCCACGCCGAGGGCTGGGCGCATTTCAGCGAGACCCTGGACTATCTGACGCGGGTGTTCGACTACGCGGGCAGCGCGGGGCGGTTGCGCGTACTGCGGGCAGGGGAGGCGACGGCGATCTGAACGGGACGGCCCCCGCGGACATTCCGCCCGGCGATCGACCGATACCCGGCGAGTTCGGCCGAATTCGTCCGCGTGGACCGGTACGTCGATGCGCGCGCCCTCGTGGCGAACACACCGGGTGTGGGCCACGATGGCGTTATGAAGATCGGAGTTCCGCGTGAGATCAAGGAACAGGAGTTCCGGGTCGCGCTGACACCGGCGGGCGCGGGGGAACTGGTCAGGCACGGGCACCAGGTGCTGATCGAGGCGGGCGCGGGCGTCGGGTCGGGATTCGGCGATATCGACTACACCGGCGCGGGCGCCCGGCTCGCGTCCACCGCCGAGGAGGTGTGGCGGACGGCGGAACTGGTGTTGAAGGTGAAGGAGCCGATCGCGCCGGAGTATCCGCGCATGCGCTCGGGGCAGGTGCTGTTCACCTACCTGCACCTTGCGGCGTCGCGCGAATGCACCGACGCGATCCTGCGCTCGGGGATCACCGCTATCGCCTACGAGACCGTGCGCGCGGCGGACGGCTCGCTACCGCTGCTCGCGCCGATGAGCGAGGTCGCGGGCAAACTCGGCACCCAGGTCGGGGCCTATCACCTCATGGCGCCGCTGGGCGGGGCCGGGGTGCTGCTCGGCGGGGTGCCCGGGGTGCGTCCCGCCGATGTGGTCGTGCTCGGCGGGACGCACCC
>NZ_JAFMPL010000057.1:0-48443 GCF_019038455.1 Nocardia noduli | reverse complement strand
GTGGCGGAGGCGGCGGGGGAGCCTGTTGCGGAGCGGGGGCCTGCTGGGACCACCGCTGCCCCTGCCGTCGTGACACGCGATTGGACACCGCCGTCGCGGTGCCGGCGATCGCGGCGGTGCGGGCGACTCCTCGCAAGAGACCGGGCATGATGTACTCCTTCGATCCGTCAGCGGGCGGTTTCCAGTGCGTCGAGCGCACCGAGCAGACTCTGGGTGGGAATGCGGCCGGACGCGACGAGTTGTGCGCCGCTGCGCCGCAACGCCACAGCGAACGGTGCGGCCCACCGGTTCTCGTAGACCACGACAGCCCCCGACGAGCCCGGTTCCAGTGCCGCGCCCGCTTCGGCCAGATCGTTGCGATCCAGCAGACCCGAGGTCGCCTCCGCGAACAGCGTGATGTCGACTTGGCCCTCCAGCCCGACTTCGCTGATCTCGAGCCCGACCAGTGAACCGTCCTGCTGCTTCCGCACGAAACCGAGGTCGAGTACGCGAATGATGTCCCGTTCGACAAGATCTCGCAGCAGCGGCAATGCCGAACCATCGGGTTGCCGGTCCGCGGGGAATTCCACCACCAGATAATCGATGGGGCCGAGTTCCTCGATATCCGTCTCGTTCACCATAGATCCTCGTTTCGGACAGATCAGGGTGATGGTCAGTCATCGATCGCCACCACCGGGGGGGGTAAGTGTGCGCCGGACCGTCGGACGCGGTACGGGATTCACGAACCGATACCCGCGTCGACAGCCGGTAGATCAGAGTATTCCACGGACGGCAATGCGGGGATAGAGCACAAAATGATCACTCTCGATCGGTCCCGAATAGTGTCATCGACCTCGATACGGATGCTGATAATCTTGCTACGGTCTGTTTGCGCGACTGTTGATTTCGAACGATGTATTCCGCCGTGTTATTCGTTTCGACCTCACGGATACGGACAAATCCATGAATTCTCCGGAAGTCGGCGCACCACTGGATGCCGACGAACGCGCGGAACTCGAGCGCCTCCGTCGCGAAGTCACCCGAAAAGCGGAAACGCGCGGCCACCGTGGATTGCGCTGGACCGGCGCGGCGATCCTGCTCGTACTCGTCGCCGTCCTCGCCTTCGCCACTGTCCCCGCGCGCTACGTCCGCGCCGAGGTACTCGACACCGACCGATACGTGCAGACGATGACACCGCTGGCCGCCGACCCGGTCCTCCAGGCCGAACTGTCGGACCGGATCACCGACCAGATCATGACCCGCGTCGACGTGCAGCGCCTGACCACCGAAGCATTGACCGCACTGACCGAGAACGCGCCCCGCGTACCCACCGCCGTCATCGGCCTCGCCCCCGTCCTCGCCGACGAAGCCCGCTCCTTCGTTCACGACACCGTCGACTCCTTCGTGGCATCGGACCGATTCGAGGCACTGTGGATCCGGGCCAACCGGGAAGCGCACAAGACGATGGTCGCGGTCGTCACCGGGGAGACCAGGCCCGGTGTCCGCATCGACGACGACGGCACCGTCGCCATCGCGCTGGCACCGATCATCGACGGCGTGCGCACCGAACTCGACGAACGCGGATTCACCTTCGCCGACAAGATCCCCACCGTCGACGCGACCTTCGTACTCTTCGAATCACCCGGACTCGTCAAAGCCCAGCGAGCGGTGTCGGCGCTGAACAACGCGGCCACCGTCCTGCCGCTCGCGGTACTGCTCGTGGCGGCCGGGGCCGTGCTGCTCGCGCCGGGAGGCAGTCGCCTGCGCGCCTTCTCACTGGTCGGGGTCGCCATCGCCGTCGCCATGCTGCTGCTGGTGGTGGCGATCAGCATCGGCCGTGCGATCTATCTCGGGGACGTGCCCGCCGAGGCGCTGTCCCGCGACGCGGCCGCGGCCCTGTTCGACACGCTGGCCCTGCCGCTGCGCACCGCCATGCGCGCGGTATTCGTGCTGGCCGTGGCGATCGCGGCGGTCGGCTACCTGGCCGGATCCTCGAAATCCGCCCGCTCGGTCCGGCACGGATTCGGCGCGATCACCGACCGGGTCCGCGGTTCGGCCGATGGCCGTGCGCCGCATCCGGTCGAAGTCGCCGTCGCCTCGCACCGGGTCGCCCTGCGTGTGGCCGTCGTCGCGATCGCCGCCGTCACCCTGGTGTTCTGGAAGTACCCGTCCGGGCTCGTCGTCATGGTCACCCTCGTGATCGCCGCGGCCGCACTGGTACTCGTGGAACTGGTCGCCCGCCCCGCCGTCACCGCAGAGCACCGTACGCCGTGAGTCGCCGGGTGCGCTCGCGGCCCGCACGGCGGGGGTGAGGCCGCGTGAAGACCGTCGCCGACACGTTCCTGCACCGTCCGCTGTTCTCGCGCGACAAGCCACTGGACCGCAAGAACGCCGCGGGGCGGATCAGCGCCTACATCTACGGGAACGTCCTCGTACTCGCGGCGCTGGTACCCGTCGTCACCACCGACGTCCACGCCGGAATCCTGATCGTGCTCGGCACGGCGCTGTCGACGTTCGTGGCACACCTGTTCGCCGAGGCGGTCGGCCGCAGCGTCGGCGAGGGCAGCATCGGCAGCCGCACCGAGCAATTGCGCGGCCTGCGCAATTCCGTGCCGATTCTCACCTCCGCGCTGCTGCCCTGCGCCATCCTCGCCACCGGCCTGCTCGGGTGGCTCGACCACGGAACCGCGCAACTGGTCGCCGAGATCGTGATCCTGCTGCGCATCGGCGGCATCGTCTTCGTCATCGGCCGACTCAAAGGTGAACGTCCCACCAGGGGATCGGTGCTGGCCGCGCTCGCGCTCACCGCCGTGGCCACCACCGTCGTCGTCGTGAAAGTGATCCTCACGCACTGACCGCGAGCCCGAGTAGCGGGATCGCGGCGAGTACGCCCTGACCTCGCCCGCTCGACCCCGGCCCTGCGCTACCGTCTGCGCCCATGGAATTCCTCGGGATCCACCACATAGCGATCATCGCCTCGGACTACCGGAAATCGAAGGAGTTCTACACCGGCACCCTCGGGCTCGAGGTGATCGCCGAGGAATACCGCGCCGAGCGTCGCTCCTACAAACTCGATCTGGCGATCCCCGGCGGCGGCCACGTCGAACTGTTCTCGTTCCCGGTCACCCCGCCCCGGCGAACCCGACCCGAGGCGTGCGGGCTGCGCCACCTCGCCTTCGTGGTCACCGACGTCGCCGCCACACTCGCCGAACTCGCCGCACGCGGTGTCCGCACCGAGGAACTGCGGGTGGACGACGCGACCGGCAAGCACATGGCCTTCTTCTACGACCCCGACGATCTGCCGCTGGAACTGTACGAAGCGTGAGGGCGCCGGCTCAGGCCTCGCGCGCCCGCCGAGCCAACTCCACCGTCGCCGCCCTGAGCTGATCGGCGCTGTCGATCCGCTGCGCGTACCCCACGCGGGTGCGGGCGACACCGCGCGCGGTGACCACGCGAAGATCCAGCCCGTACCGGTCGGCCCGTTCGCACGCGGCCTCGGTCGCATCCGGATAGCCACCCAGGACCCGCGCCATCGACAGCAGCGAATCCGCGTGATCGGCGTTCAGATGTTCGATCGCGCGCGCCGCGCTCGGCGCCACCGGATCCGGCGCCGCCGCCGCGTAATCCTCGGCGCTCGCCGAATCCATCCGCCCGTACCCGCCGACCCAGCGAATCCGGCGCACCCGCAGCACCCACAGCGAGAAATCGCTGTAATCGATGTAGTACTTCGCCGCGGGCACCGCCGCGAGATGCGCCTCCCGCGCCGCCGCCGCTTCGTCGCCGACCGGCAGTTCCACCACACCGGCCAGTGTGATCCGGCTTCCCGCCAACGGATCGGACGGCGGATTCGGCTCGACCACCGCGATACTCGCCCGTGGATCGGCCTCCAGATTGCGACCGTGCTCGGCCATCCGCGACACGCACAGCACCGGCTGACCGTCGAGCAGACCGTAGGTGACGAACGACGCCCACGGCGTCCCGTCCTCGCTCAGACTCGCCAGCGTCGCGGTATTGGTCGACGCGGCGATGGTCCTCGCCTCCTCGGCCGCCGCCGGACGCGCCGAATTCACCACCGGCGCGGTGGGCACCGGAATCGAAGGCGCGTCGCCCGGGTCACCGTGATCGAGAGTCATCTGCCATCCTTGGTCCGGCCGGGCCGGACTGCCCGGTGCCTGCCGTCGATTGTCGCACCGCGACCATCGGTCCCCGACCGGCGAGTCCGCTCGCGGACGCACCGGTGCTCCGACGTGACACATCTCGCGTCCGTCACCGGGAACCGCCGTGACCGTTTCTCGAAAACACGTCGTCAGCAAGGGTTTTGTCGCCGCCGGTCACCGAACGGCGTGGAAACGCCCGGCCCCGTGTCGCAAATGGGACGTATTGCGCAAGCGCCGCGACGGTATATCGGCAAGACTGGGCGACGTGACCCGATACGCATTCGACGCAGGCCGCAACGCACTCGTGGCAATCTGGGCGACCGGACGCGGCGACCTGTCCGAGACCGTGGCCGTGCTCCCACCGGTCAGTTCGGATCAGGCGACGAGCCTCGCGTCGAATCTGACCACCCTGTCGCGATTCCAATGGCGCACCTACACCCACCCCGCCAGCGCCGCGGGCGACCCCGACGTGCCCAACAGCGAAGCGTGGCGACGGGCCGAGGAACGCCGCAACTTCAAAGAGGTCGAGGCGGGCATCCGCGCCCCGCACCTACCCACCGAAGAGGGACTCATCGTCTCCTACAGCGGCGTCGTCGAATCCGCGCACCGGGTCGGACGCGCACTGCACGGAATCGACATCGAGACCTTGACCGACGTCATCGTCTCCGAGGTCGAGCACGAACAGGCGGCGATCGAATCCGCCGAACTGGGAGATCTGTCGGGCCGCTCGCGCCAAGCGGTGGAGATGTCGCGCCCCGACGTCTCCCCGGCGCAGGTCCAGGCCGCCCACGAACTGCTGCGCGCCGATCCGCTCGGCTCCCTGGAATTGTTCACCGAACTCGACCCGGCTTCGGCCTCGGTCGCGGCCGCCCACTGGCTCTACGCCGCCGCCGAGGTGACCGCGGAGATCGCCGACGTACCCGCCGCCGAAGTCGTGGTCGAAGCCGACGATATCGAGGCGCTCCAGGTCCAGACCCCGACGCTGGTCCTGGAACGCTCGGTCGCGGGGGAGAGCCCCACCGAGATCGTCGTCGATCTGATCGCCGAGGCCATCGCGGTATCGGAAGGCCATGTGCCCTCGCCGTGGGGCGTCGTCGCACGCGTGGCCGAAATCGAGGAGCAGGCGCGCAAATACGAGGTCGACAGCGCCACGCGCGCCGCGATGCTCGCCGAATTCCGGATCAGCAGGCTCGACCCGGTCCGCCCCGCGCTGGACCTGCTCGAAGATCTGCTCGACGGAATCCGCGGTTGCCTGCTGCTCTACGCGGCACACAGCGCGGGCGACGACGACGCGATCGAGGAACAGTTCGCCGTCGACGTGCGCGCCGAAGCGGAAGCCCACTCCGACCAACTGTTCTGACCGGACCGAATATTCGCCGCCTCAGCCGGTGCTGTCGGCCCGGGCGGCCTCCGAGGCGCCGAGCCAGTCACGCAGCGCCGCGTACACGGCCTCGTGGTTGAGGAGCGTGAAATGGTTCGCCCCGGGCAGATGTAGACCGTTCGATTCCTCGAAACCGATACGACGGGATCGGTTCCTGCCCGCGCCGCTGGGCGTGAGCACCAGGCCGTCACCGAGTACGCGCCCGAGTGGATTACGCGGACTACGGGTGATACTCGCCGTCACGAAGTAGTGGTCGACGCCTTCGAGCAGCGGAATATCGGCGGCCTCGGCGTCCTCGAGTACCGATCCCCGCCGCAGATCCCGAATTCCGGCGCTGCGCCTACGCAGCAACCGCCCGAACGGGCGTGTCTCCGGCAGCAGGCCGAGCAGCGACGAGCCGTAGTGGACCACCTGTTCCAGCGGTGCGCCCAGATGCGGAGAACCGAGGCACACGACCTTGCGTACCGCGCGCACCCACGTCCGCTCGGCTTCGGTGGCTTCGAAGCACGCGCCGCGCACGATCAGTCCGCCCATCGAATGACCTACCAGCGATATCCGCTCCACCGGCACGGGCCAGTGATCGACCAGTCGCTGCATCAGTTCGCTCAGCTGCGCGGCATTGTCGTGGATGCGCAGACCGCTGTTGTATCTGATCTGTAGCGCCGAGCAGTCCATGTCGGTGTCGAGCCGCTCGGCATAGCTGGGCCCGCCGCCCAGATGCCAGGCATGTTCGGTTTCCACCAGTCCGTGCAGGAAGACCACGATATGCCCGCTCGGCCGCGCGAGCCCCGCCCCGACCTGTTCGGCGCCGACCGGTGCTCCCTCGCACCGGAAGGTCATGGGTCCGGCCAGAATCGGCCGCTCGTCGGCGAGCGTGTCGCCGATCAGCCCCTGCAACGCGGCGAGTAATCCCGAACCGTAGACGGTGCGCGAGGGCGCGACGCCGGGCGCGTCGGCCGTATGCTCCGCGACCGCGCCCGCGGCGACCGCCGCTGCGCTCACCGCGCGGTACACGCCGTCGGTGATCGTGTCGTGCACCAGTTTCACCGGCCGCGCCGCCGGACCGACGCCGAGCCGGACCGCGGCGAAGACCCGGTCGGAGATCGCGCGATGGACCGCGCCGATACCGTCGACCGCGCCGCCGAGTTCGTCTCCGGCCAACCGCGCCAGCGCCCGCACTTCGGCCCGACGTTGCGGGTGGGTGCCATTCATGCATTTCAGTGTACAGTCGTGCACTGAAATAGGTTGCGGTGGCGTCGGCCTACGAGGGAACCCGTGTGACCGCCACGGCGGACTCCGTGAGGCTGCCCAGATACAACGTCCCGTCCTGCTCGACGACACCGGTCACCATCGAGAAATCGGTGCCTTCGCATTGCAGGTCGTGCACCAACCGGCCTTCGAAGTCGACCGCCTGCACCCACACCGTGCGTTTCGGCTTCGGCCGGGCACGATCCGGCAGCGCCCAGACGATGCGCCGCAGAATTCCCGGCAGCGGAAGCAGACGATCCAGCAGCGGATCCCTCGGAGCGGGAACCGCGATCCACACCAAGCCGTCGCTGCCGAGGGCCATATTGTCCGGGAACCCGGGCAGATTCTCGACGAGGAGATCGTGGGTACCCGCTTTCGGGCCGGTCAGCCAATAGCGTGCCACCCGGTAGCCCGCGGTCTCCGCGACCAGCACGCAGGTGCGGTCGGGCGCCAGCACCACCCCGTTCGCGAATTGCAATCCCGCGATGAGGGTTTCGACCTTACCGTCCGGATCCCGGCGCATCAGCCTGCCGGTGCCCGAATGTTCCAGCAGGTCGCCGGTGTATTCCGCGAGCGAGTACCGACTCGAGGACGAGGAGAAGTAGATCGTGCCGTCGGTGTCGCGCACGACATTGCTCGCGAATTTCAACCGCTCGCCGTCGATCTCGTCGACGAGCACCTCCACCGTGCCATCGCGGTGCCGTTCGAGCAGCCCCCGCTCGAAATCGCAGATGAGCAGACTGCCGTCCGCGTCGGCGTGCAGGCCGAGCGGCCTGCCGCCGGTGTGGGCCAGCGTCTGTACCGACCCGTCGGCCGGATCGATCGCCAGGATGGAACCGTCGTGTATTCCGACGATCAATTTGCCGTCGGGGGAGCGAACGACATCCTCGGGCCCGTCGCCGGGAAGTTCGAGTCGGCTCACCCGGGGCAGGGGAGGAGTGCTGCTGGTTCGGCGTGCGCGAGCCGTGGCTCGGGGAGGTTGCCAGCGCTGCGGCTTCATTGTCGGTCCGGCGGTCATGGCTCAGGTTAGCTCGGACGTCACGCATCGCATGGTCGGTTGAACCATAAAATAAATAGTGCTACGTAGATATGCGCATCAACGCATGCAAGCGCGCTATTTAATCGGTCGACCACAGCTGAAACTCACACCAAAAACCGCATAGACGGGGAAGTGGCCTCACATGCACTGTTGTAACAGCGAGGCCCCTGGCCCTGCGCGCACAGGCTGTTGCAGCAGTGCCGGATCGGGCCGGCCAACGCGACTGTCGCGCTCAGCCTTGCTCGGCGGCGACTGGCAGGCGCCGGTCGCAACAGGCGCAGGCGACCGCCAACATCGGCTCGCGGTTCTGGATGGCTATCGGGGTCACCCGTTGGGGTAGCCGTAGCATCGGCCGAATTTCGGGCGGATATGGCGTAGGGCGCTGGTAGGGCACGGTTTTCGGGTTCTTGTGCTGCGGTGTGGGTTGGTTGCTGCTTTGCTGACTGCGGGCATCGATCGCGTGACGACGGATTCGGCTGATCGGCGGCCGCGGATCTCGCGACACATGTCGCGGTCGCATCCGGATCGTGGGGGAGAGCCATGGCCTTCCAGCGCCGGGGAAGTGTCGTCCCGAACGGCGGCTTGGCGAGGGAACTCTCGGTGGCACCGCGCGGCTGTACTCTGTCGGACTGTGTCCTGCTTCGGCTCGTCGTCTATGTCGTAGTCGCACGACAGGTCATTCGATAAATCCCGCTATCTGGATATGCGTATGGATGCATCAATGCCATATCCAGTCAACTTTCATCGAATACCTTCCACTACCAAAGAAGGCTCGAGACGGCGAAGGCTCCACGCGGAGTACGTTTCCGTCCTCGGCGGTCGACTCGCGGTGGTGGCGCCGATCGGGAATCGGCGCCGCTCTCACGGCTGCCGTGTGATCGCGTACCAGAGCACCGCGAGCGTGCCCGCGACGAAAAGCGGTGAGATGAGCCAGGTCTCGACCTTGTTGCCGGTGCGTTCGATGATCGGGAACCGCACCCGGATATCGAACGGCCAGAAGAGCCTGCACCCCTTGTCGGTGAGGCAGTCGCCGAGGATGTGGGCGAGGGCGCCGAGTCCTACGGCGAAGGGCAGCCACGACGGTTTGTCTGCCAGCCAGTGATCCATGGCGAATGTTCCGGCGGCGGCCAGGACGGCGACGGTGCCCCAGGCTTTCACGCTGTCGCCGCCGGGGCACAGGTGCAGGGCGCGAACGGCCAAGGCCAGTAGGAAGAATACGAGCGCGAGGGTGAACGGTTTGCCGAGCCAGTGCACGCCTGCCCACGTTCCGTAGGTGACGAGAGCGACGAACAGCAGCGAGTGCGTGCCGTGCCGATGTCCGCCGGATACCTTCGAGATGATCGTGCACAGGATGTAGGAGATCGGTCCGAGCACGTGTGCGATGGAACTGTTGGGGTGGTCCGCGTCCGGGAGCAGTGCGGCTCCCGCGGTGAGGAAGGTGCCGAGCAACAGGTCGGCGATGCCGAGATGTCCGACGCCGGCCTGCACGGCCGGATAGGTCAACGCGGTGATGGGTAGCGCCACTGCTGCCCCCGACCAGGCCAACGCGCCACTGGTCGCATGTGAGTGTCCGAGCATAATGGTTCAACGCTAGTCGAACAGGCGAACGAACAGTAGCCGCGTCGATGCCGGATAGTGTTGGCGCACAAGGTGATACGTCTGTGTTATCAAGATCACCAACGGGCTGGTCGTCGACCGCGGACGATCCTGCCGCCATCGGTCCCCGCGAACGACCTGTCGCCGTGGCATTTCCGGCACGAGACGTGGGCGACCTCGTGGCAACTCCTGTCGCAGACGCCGATTTCGTGGCCGTAGCCAGCGCAATGCCGCTGATCGACATCTTCTCGTGACCTACCGGTCGCGTGCATTCCCGGCTACGGCTATGCTCGTGTCCCGATATTCGAAACTGCTTGTCGGTCTGCTTATTTGACAATGTCCGAACAAGAAGTGAGGTGTCAGGGGACAACGACATTTTCCCCGGTAGGCGAGCGCGCGAGGGTGGTAGTACGGACTTTGTCACAGTCATCGAATCAAGTGGATGACGGCGTTGGGGACCCTCCGGTCCGTGGTAGACGCCTCCCACACGTGACATGGTGGGGATGCCTTCTCATCTCCTCGGGCGGCGTCGGCGTCGCGGTGTACTACGCGCCGGAGGAAATGCGAATTCCGTTGGCCATCGGCGGCGGAACGACCGCGGTCGTACTTTCGGTAGCGGTGTCGGCGGCGGTGTATTTCCGGAGGGCTTCCCTGGATGCCCGCGCCGAGGCCGTCAGTACCCGTGAACAACTCGCCGCCGCACGCGGCGATGTGCTCGACACGCGCGACGAAGCGCACGCCACCATCGTCTCGGCGACCGCCGAGCTACGTTCCCAGGTCGTGGCCGCGGAAAAAGCCACGGCGGAACATTATTCGGCGGCCAGGAGCAGTGAGAGTCGTCGCGTGGCGGCCATGGCGGCGTTCGCGGGCGCCGCGGGACGTATGCAGGCCATGACGACCAGTATGCTCGCCGAACTGCGCGAAATGGAGCACAAGCACTCCGATCCGTCCGTGCTCGCCGACCTGCTGCAACTGGACCATCACACCGCCCAGGCGGGCCGCCTCGCCGACAGTATCGCTGTGCTCAGCGGTTCGCGGTCGGGTCGGCGCTGGGCCAAACCCATCGCCATGCAGTCGATTCTGCGTGGCGCGATGGGCCGCGTCGCGGGTTATCAACGGGTCCGGTTACGCGCCGTCGCGAATATCGCGATCGCGGGCCACGCGGCCGAGGGCGTCATGCACGCCCTCGCCGAATTGATCGACAATGCCTGTAACTTCTCACCGCCGACCACCGAGGTGCATCTCTACGCGGCCGAGGTTCCCGCGGGCGTGGTGATCACCATCGAGGACAGCGGCCTGGTGATGAGCGAATCCGCGCTGCGCCGCGCCGAAGCGTCCGTCTCGTCTGTCGCGCCCGGTAGCCGGAACACCTCGGGAACGGATCTGTCGACCCTGTCGGGGACCAGGCTCGGTCTCGCGGTCGTCGGTTACCTGGCCCGCAAACACGGGCTCACCGTGTCCTACCGGCCCTCCGCGATCGGCGGCACCGCTGTCGTTGTCGTGGTGCCGCGAGATCTCACCACCAGGGTCGACATCTCCGTGGTCGAGCCCCCGGTCGGTCCGCCCGCACCGAGGGCCCTCGCGGTCGCCGCGCCGGTCGCGGCCGCGCCCGCTCCGTCCTCGACTGGTATCGAACTGCCCAAACGGCGGCGTGGAAGTACTTTCGCCGCTGTCCATCCCGAAGGTCTGAGCGACAAGAAGCCCGCCGAGATCAGCTCCCCGCCGACGACGACGAAACCCGCCGCGCTCGGTGCGTTCCAGCGGGCGATCACCGGCCGGGAGCCCGCCGTATCCGCCCCATCTGCCGCCCAGGAGAACGACTGATGACAACTTCCGTGCCTTCGCAGCTGAGCTGGTTGCTCGAACAACTGCTGTCCCGCACCCCGGGCACCAGGCATGCGCTGCTGCTGTCCAGCGACGGGCTCAAGATGTGCCACAGCGAACGGCTCACCGAGGACAGTGCCGATCAACTGGCGGCCATCGCCGCCGGGATCCAGAGCCTCTCGCACGGTGCGTCGATCGAATTCGGTGACGGACGCTCTGGTGTGCGTCAGTCGATGACCGAGTTCTACGGCGGCATCCTGTTCATCGTCGACGCGGGCATGGGCGCGCATATCGCGGTCGTCGCGGGGGAGGACTCGGACGCGGGACTGGTCGGCCACAACATGCGGGAGTTGGTCGAACAGCTCGGTGATCATTTGGCGACCACCCCGCGCTTCGGGGAGGAGAGCGTGTCGTGAGCAGTAGACCAGGCCGTGACGAGGATCCCGACCGGCTGTACACACTGACCGGCGGCCGAAGCAAACCGGATTACGAGCGCTTCGACTTCGTCACCCTGGTGGTCAGCGAATCCGAGCCGACATCGGGGATGAGCAGCGAACACGCCGCGATCCTGACCATGTGCCGGGCGCCGACCGCGGTGGTCGAGATCGCCGCGGAACTGCGAATTCCCGTCGGCATCACCACGATTCTGCTTTCGGACCTGCTGCACGCGGGCAAGATCACTGTGCGTCACCCCCAGATCGGCAAGGCGACTACCCCCGGTGCGCCGTGGAATTCGATGCCGGACACCACCACCCTCGAGAAGGTGCTCGTTGGACTCCGCAATATTTGACCCTCGGCCGACCCGCGCCGACGCACCGCTGCACTCGGACACCCGTCAGGGCTTGAAAATCGTGATCGTCGGCGGTTTCGGTGTCGGCAAGACCACCATGGTGCGTTCGGTGAGCGAGATCCGCCCCCTCGACACCGAAGCGACGATGACCCAGGAAGGTCTGCACGTCGACGATCTCACCGGGGTGACCGGTAAGACGACTACCACGGTCGCGTTCGACTTCGGGCGGATCAGCATCGACGCCGAACACGTCCTGTACCTGTTCGGCGCGCCGGGACAGGAACGGTTCTGGTTCCTGTGGGATCGACTGTTCACCGGCGCGCTCGGCGCGATCGTGCTGCTCGATCCGCTGCGGATCGCCGATTCGTGGTACGCCATCGATCGACTCGAGCACCAGGGGATTCCGTTCATCGTCGCCTGCAACAATTTCGGTGGATCGCTGGACCCGGCCAGGATTCGCGACGCGCTCGATCTGGACCCGGATGTGCCCCTCATCGACTGCGACGCGCGGTCGCGTGAATCCTGTAGAGATGTGCTGGTCGCGCTGGTCGAGCGGCTGTTCGCGTGCCGCGCCGTCGCGCGTGAGCGTCGATCCTTCGTCGGACGGACCCCGGAGAACGTGTCGTGACCAACCCGAACGTCGTCTCCGCGGACAGCACGGGCACCCGTGCCGCGCCGGCCGGGAAAGCTCCGGTTCCGCTGAGCGGTCCGCGTTTCCATTCCGATCCGCAGCGCCTGTACAACGATATGCGGCGCGAGCACGGTCCGGTGGTCTCGGTGGAACTGCCCGGCGGTGTTCCGGCCTGGCTGGTCATCGGCTATCGCGAGATGCATCAGGTCACCAGTGATCCGGAGTTGTTCCCGCGTGATGTCGCGCTGTGGAACCAGTGGCCCGAGATTCCCGAGGACTGGCCGCTGCGGCCGATGGTCGGGCAGCCGATGCCGTCGGTGTACTACACCGCGGGCGCGGAACATCGCAGGCATATCGAGATGGTCGAGTCGGCGATGGACACCGTCGACCAGTACGCGTTGCGTCGCGTCTGTGAGGATCTGGCCGACCGGCTGATCGATAATTTCTGCGGTAAGGGCGAAGCCGAACTCGTCGCCGACTACGCCGAGCCGCTACCGATTCTCGCGCTCGCCTGGATCCTCGGGTTCCCCGACGAGGTCGGCGGCCAGCTCGCCTGGACGATGAAGGCCCTGGCCGACGGCGGCGCGGACGCCCAAGCCGCGCACGGGCAGTTCTTCGGTCATATGCAGCAATTGCTGGCCTCGACCAAGGCGCGGCCAGGCGACAGTCTGGTCTCGCGGATGCTCGAGCACGAAGGGTCGTTCACCGACGAGGAGTACGTGCTCGACCTGATGGCGATCACGGCGGCCGGGCATCTGCCGACGTCGGACTGGATCGGCAATTCGGTGCGTCTGATGCTCACCGACGACCGGTTCGCCGCGTCGATGGGCGGCGGCCGCCACAGTGTCGGTCAGGCGATGAACGAGGTCCTGTGGGAGGACACGCCGACCCAGATCCTGTCGGGTCGCTGGGCCGCCCGCGATACCCGGTTGGGCGACAGCGTGATTCGACGCGGTGACATGTTGTTGCTCGGGCTGGCGGCCGCGAATTCCGATCCGCATGTGCGTCAGCACGTGGCGGATTCGGTCGAACCGGCCTACACCGGTAACTGCGCGCATTTCGCGTTCTCCCACGGTGAGTACCGGTGCCCGTTCCCGGCGCAGCAGATCGCCGAGATCATCGCGCGCACCGGTCTGGAGGTGCTGCTCGACCGCCTGCCCGATATCGATCTCGCGATTCCCGCCGAGACGTTGGTGCGTCGGCCTTCGGCGTTCCTTCGTGGAATGACATCACTGCCAGTCCGTTTCACCCCGGTCCGTGCTGTTGGAGGTACTCCGTGAGTCAGGTCTGCCCACATGCTCTCGTCATCGATCCCATGGTCGCCGATCTCGCGGGCGAGACCGCCCGGCTGGTGGCCGGGGAGCCGGTCGAGCGCATCGAGTTACTCGGGGTGCCCGCGTGGACGGTGACCCGTCACACGCTGGCCAGGCAGTTGCTGGTCGATACCCGCCTGGTCAAGGACATCAACGCGTGGTCGCTGTGGCAGAACGGGGTGGTGACCAGGCAGTGGCCGCTGATCGGCATGATCGACGCGGGCCGTTCCATGTTCACCGTCGACGGTCCCGAACACCGCAGGCTGCGGATCAAGACCACGCAGGCGTTGACCAAGCGTCGGCTGGACGCGCTGCGCCCGGTGGTCGAGCGGCTCACCGCCGAATTGCTCGACGATCTCGAGGAGGCGGGGCGCGGGGGAGCCACGGTCGACCTGAAGTCCGTCTTCGCCTATCCGCTGCCGATGCGGGTGGTCAGCGAGCTCATGGGGGTCGACCGCAGCGATCACGCCATGCTGCTCGACTGGTACAAGGCGTTCTTCTCGCTGTTGACCCCGCAGGACGAGCGGTTGCGCGTCATCGACGAACTCGACGCCTATTTCACCACCCTGGTGCGCAAGAAGACCGCCGATCCGACCGACGACCTGACCAGTGCCCTGATCCAGGCCACCGACGGCGGTGAACCGCTGACCGAGGAAGAAGTGGTCGGCAACCTCAAGGCCCTCGTCGCGGCGGGCCACGAGACCACGATCGGGCTCATCCTCTGCGCGGTTCGCGCACTGCTGACCAATCCGGAGCAGTTGGCGCAGGTCAGCTCCGGTGATGTCGGCTGGGATGTCGCGGTGGAGGAGACGTTGCGCTGGGACAGCCCGGTCACGCATCTGCTGATGCGTTTCGCGACCGAGGACATCACCGTCGAGGGTATGACGATCGAGAAGGGTGAAGGTGTCGTCATGTCCTACCGTGCGATCGGGCGTGACAGTTCCGTGCACGGTCCGGACGCCGACGTTTTCGATGTCAATCGCCCGACGGCGAACCGGCACATCACTTTCGGTCACGGTCCGCATATCTGCCCCGGCGCCGCGCTCGCGCGGCTCGAGGGCGGTATCGCCCTGCCCGCGTTGTTCGCCCGCTTCCCGCGATTGCAGCTGGCGACACCGGTGGAGGAGATCCACAATCTTCCGGTCCTGACACAGAACGATCTGGCGGCGTTCCCGGTTCGCCTGGGCTGATCGACGTCGTCGCGGTGTCGTCGCAGGCGGCGACACCGCCATGATCTGTCACATCGTTTCGTCCGACGCGCTGTCGTGCTCGCTCGGATCCGTCTGTCCTGGCACGATCGCACCCGGCTTTCCGATATCGTGCCGGGGGTCCGTTCCTCGAGCAAAGGGTAGGTTCACGTGAGTTCGGTAGTCGATGCACCCGATGTCGCGTCACAAGTGGGGCACTATTACCAGGCCGAAAGCACCTATGAGGTCGGGCGGGAGAAGATCCGCGAATACGCTCGGGCGGTGCAGGACTACCACCCCGCGCACTGGGACGAGGACGCGGCGGCGGAACTCGGCTACAGCGGTCTGGTCGCGCCACTGACCTTCACCTCGATTCCGGCGATGGCCGCCAACCGGCTGCTGTTCGAGACCGTGGTGGTCGGCTACGACATGTTCGTGCAGACCGAGCAGGTTTTCGAGCAGTACAAGCCGATCGTCGCGGGCGACACGCTCGTCACCGACGTCGAACTGTCCTCGGTGCGCCGGATCGCGGGCAAGGACCTCATCACCGTCACCAATACCTTCACCGACGGGTCCGGCGAGGTCGTGCACATCATGCACACCACCGTCGTCGGCATCGCCGGTGAAGGGGTGGATCCGGAGATCACCCACGCCGTGGAGAACATCATGGTGCACGGCGTGAACATCCTCGGTCGTGGCCGGACCGCCGAGGAGATCGCCGCCATCCGCGCGCAGCCGACTCCGCGCCGCCCGGAGGGGGAGTTGACCCTGTCCTTGGAAGGTGCTGCCCGGATCCCTTGCACCGCAGCCTCGTTCGACGATCTGAGTGTCGGCGACGAACTCCCGATCCGTAACGCGCGCATCTCCCGCGGTGACCTGGTGAACTACTCCGGTGTCTCCGGTGACGGCAACCCCATCCACTGGGACGACAGGGTGGCGCGGCTGGCCGGTCTGCCCGACGTCATCGCCCACGGCATGCTGACCATGGGCCTGGGCGCGGGCTTCGTTTCCACCTGGTCGGGCGACCCGGGAGCCGTCACCCGATACGGTGTCCGCCTGTCGAATTTCGCCCTGGTCGACGCCAAGGAAGGCGGGGAGATCGAATACACCGGCCGCGTGAAATCCCTCGATCCGGCGACCCGCAGCGCGGTCGTCAATATCGTGGCGAAGTCCGGTGGCCGCAAGATCTTCGGCTTGGCGACCACCAATATGCAGTTCCGCTGAGCAGACCGGTGCGAGGGCCGGCGAACCATCGTCGGCCGCCACCAGCGAATTCCAGGGACTTGCGTCAGGTCGACGCGGTTCGGGCTATGGCCAGGAGGTGCGCGCTGGTGTCGATGATCCGTGGGTCCTGCTCCAGCAGGCGCGCGCATCGTAGGGCGGCTGTCATGAGTGCCGGGTCGCCGCCCGGGCCTGCCTGGTCGAGGGCCATCCAGGCGGGGCCCTCGACGCCGTAGATCCGGACGTCGACGAGACCGGCCGCTTCGACCTCGGAACGCAACTCGTCGGCGGTATGCCAGTGGGTCGGCATGAAACCGACGTGGCCGTCGTATTCGCCGGTCGCTATCACCTTCCGTACCGAAGGGGCGAGGGTGTCGTCGAGCGAACCGTTCGTGCCGGATTCCAACGCCGACAGGTAGCGGCTGATCGCCGCCGCGATGAGAATCCCACCGGGGCGAAGAACTCGCACGGCCTCGCTCAACGCGGTCATTCGGTCGGCGGAGTCCGTGAGGTGGTACAGCGGACCGAGCATCACGACGGCGTCGACCGAGTTGTCGGCGGTCGGCAGGCGTCGTGCGTCGCCGACCTGTGCGGTGACTCCGGGCAGCGCCGCGGCCGCCTCGACATGTTCGGGGACGGGGTCGAGGAGATGTACCGAATGACCGTCAGCGGCGAGCCATCGGGCATGCACGCCGGTCCCGCCACCGACATCGAGCACCCGCACCGGCGACGTCAGGACACGGCGCACCAATTGTTGCGTTCGAAGGAATTCCAGACGGCCGTGCGCGGTCCTGAACAGGCGATCGCCCTCCGACGCAGTCGAATAGTGTTGTACGAGATCGGAAGTCATACCGAATACTGCCCGTCGGTGAGCGTGGCGGCAACGGATTATCCGGACGCGATTCGTTCGTAGCTGCCGAGCGTTCTGCTCACGGGCAGAACAGTTCGCCCGCGCTGAGCCTCGGTTTCGCCGCGTGGCCGGACCGGCTTGCCGTCCACCGGCACCGGCTGTGCCATCGCTCGCCGGTCGACGGCGTCGGGTGTGAGGGCCGCGGCGGTTTGGATGCCTGATGGTATGCGTGCGGCCGGGCGTGCGGGGACCGACAACGGCTCGGGCCGTGGCGATCTCGGTGCGGACCCACGCCGAATCTCCACATTTGACGCGTCTGCTCTCCACACCGTCTGGCTAGGGTCCCCCTCATGGCACACAGCGCAGCGGTGACGGGGAGGGGTCGATGACCGACCACGGCGACCAGACGGACGAACGCGCGGCCGACACGGCCGAGCCGACGTCGGACAGCACCGCGCACACCACCGTCGACGACGCGGCCACGAAATCTTCGGACGACCACCGCGCCGTGACGACAACGACTGTGCAACGGGCCGCGCCGAAATCCGAACCGTCGGCCCCCGAACCCGAGATGGAGAAGCGGTCCACCGTCACCGACGCGGACCACGTACCGATTCCACCACCGGGGCCGATGCCCTCGGTGACACCGGTTTCCGTGCCGAGTGGTCCGGCCCCCGCGGGATGGCCGACCGCGCCCGGCGGCTCCGCACCGTACGAACATGGACCGCGCTGGCGTCGAGTCGTGTGCCCACCCGGAGTGCTGCCCGCCGCGGTTGTCAGCGGAACCGTCGCGGCGGCCGCGATTCCGCTGGATCGCCCCGGCCTGGGCTGGCTACTTGCCGCCGCCGTCACCGCGGTGGCGATATTCGAGGTCGATCGGCGGGCGAGAAGGTCCGCCGCGCCGAACCTTTCGGTACCGGCGGCGCGCGCGGCGGAGGTCCCGTCCACGTCGACGGTATCGGAGAGTGCGGCCGCCGTCGCCGTGATCGATTCCGAAGCGGCCCAGGACAATCGAAGCGTGTCACCACTGGCCCGCGTGGTGCGCAATCGTGAACGAATCTGGTGGACCGCGATAGGTCTCGGCCTGCTGTCGGTGGGTACGTTCCGTGCTGCGGGGTGGCTGTTCGTGCTGTGCGCGATCGCGGCGTCGGTCGCGGGCTCCCTCGCGGTGATCGGACGGCGCACGGCTCGGGGCACCTGGCACGACGTCGTGGCGGTACCGTTGGCCACGATATCGGCGGCTATCCCGTGGGCCTACGCGCGAGCGGAGAGGATTCGCGGCAATGGGCCCTCCGTACGAACCAGTTGGTCGATCCTGGTCACCGGCGCGCTGCTCGCGGTGCTGGTCCCGCTGCTCGGAAGCGCCGACGCGACATTCGGCGCACTGGTCGGTGATGTGGTGCCCGAAATCGGCACCGGCACGGTCCTGCGGTGGATTTCACTGTTCGTCGTGGTCGGAGCAGGTTCGCTGGGGGCGATGTATCTGCTGGCGGGACCACCGCCAACGGCCCTGGCCGCCGCACCCGAGCGCAGCCTGCGCCGCCAGGAATGGGCGCTGCCGATGGGTGCGCTGACCGTCTTGTTCGCGTTTTTCGTCGCGGTCCAATTCGTCGCGCTGTTCGGCGGCGACGACTATGTGCAGCGCACCTCCGGTCTCACCTACGCCGAATACGCCCGCACGGGTTTCTGGCAGCTGTCGATCGTCTCGGTGCTCACCCTCGCCGTCATCATGGTCGTATTGCACCTCGCGGGCAGGGACAACGCCACCGACCGCGCGTGGTTGCGAACCCTGACCGGCGCGGTGAGCACGCTGTCGCTGGTGATCGTCGCGTCGGCCTTGGCGCGAATGTGGACCTACCAGCAGGCGTACGGGTTCACGGTGCTTCGGCTACTGGTCGAAGTCTTCGAACTCTGGCTCGGCCTGATCTTCGTGCTCATACTGGCCGCGTTGCCGCGGCTGGACCTCACCTGGCTGCCGCGCGCCGCCCTCGGCACCGCCTTCGCGACACTGCTCGCACTGGCGCTCATCGACCCGGAACGGCTGATCGCCGACCGCAACATCGACCGCTGGGAACACGGCGAATCACTCGACACCGAATACCTGACAACGCTGTCCCCGGATATCCTGCCCGCGCTGACTCGTCTACCCGCCCCGATGGGCACCCCGATCCAGTCTTCGATTCGCGCCGACATACCCGACGATTCGTGGAATTCGTGGAATCGCTCGCGTGCACGCGCACGCTGAGGGATCAGTTCGATCGGCGGAAGCCGCCTTCGGTGTTGATGATCTGCCCGGTGATCCAGCAGGCCTCGTCGGTGGCGAGCCAGGCGATGAGGCGGGCGCATGGAAACATCGTCGTTGGCCTCGTGGCGCTCGGTCCAACTCAACCGACGGTGGTGATTCCCGCGAGGATGAGGTCGATTCCCGCGAGAAACTGTTCGCGGTCGTCGTGGTCGCGCAGCTGGGCCGACACCCTTCTGACGAAGGGGTATTCGGCCGGATCGAGTTGCGCCCACTGTGCGGCGATGGTGGCGAGGTAGGTCGAACGGTCGGTTCTGCCGCCGTGGATGCGGGCGTTCGCCGCGTTCTGTCCGGCGACGCCGAGTATGTAGTTCACGAGCGCGGACGCGGAGTCGAACTGGGCTCGTTCGGGGACGCCGAGAGCTTCGAGTTGGCGACCGATGCGCTCGAAGATTTGCAGCATGGCGGTTTGCGCGGGTTCGCGGGCCAGTTGGGCGCCGACCCAGGGATGGGTGTCGATCACGTCGAACACGCCGACGGCGACCGAGCGGATCACTTCCTGAGGTGTCGCGCCCTCGGTGACCTCGGTCATGACGCGGGCGATGACGTCGTCGGTGGTCGCGGCGAGGAGTTCGTTCTTGTCGGCGACGTGCCAGTAGATCGCCCCCGGTCCCGTCGCCAGGCGTGCGGCGAGTGCGCGGAAGGTCAGAGCTCTTTCGCCCGCGGTGTCGAGGATGTCCTGCGCGGCCTCGACGATCCGCCGCTTGGAGAGCGCGTCGGTGCGACGTTCGGTCCGCTGTGACTTGGTCGCCATGCGGATCATCTTGACACGGATGGAACGATGTTCCAACATGGCATTGATGGAACGCTGTTCCAATGACATCGAAAGGAGTACCGAGATGACGACAACACCGATCACGATCATCGGCGCGGGCCTCGGCGGCCTCACCCTCGCACGCGTCCTACACGTCCACGGCATCCCCGCCACGGTCTACGAGGCCGACGCCTCGGCAGACACCCGCACCCAAGGCGGTCAACTCGACATCCACGAACACGACGGCCAGATCGCACTCGCCGCCGCGGGTCTCACCGACGAATTCCGCGCCATCATCCACCAGGGCGGAGACGTCGCACGAGTGCTCGACCAGCACGGCACGGTCCTGCTCGACGAACCCGACGACCGAACCGGCGCACGACCGGAAGTGCTGCGAGGCGACCTTCGCCGAATTCTGCTCGACTCCCTGCCCGCCGACACGGTCCGATGGGGGCACAAGGTCACCCTGGTCCGGTCGCTCGGCGACGGACGACACGAACTGACTTTCGCCGACGGTTCGACCGTCACGACGAACCTCCTCGTCGGCGCAGACGGCGCCTGGTCGAGAATCCGCCCTCTGGTCTCCGACGCGAAACCGGAGTACATCGACGTCACCTTCGTGGAGACATACCTCTACGACGTCGACCAACGGCACCCGGCCACGGCCGAAGCGGTCGGTGCGGGCGCCATGTACGCGCTCACCCCGGGAAAGGGGATCGTCGCGCACCGGGAAGCGGGGGACATCCTGCACACCTACGTCGAACTGAACCGCCCCGCCGAGTGGATCGCCGACATCGACTTCACCGACGCCACCGCCGCGGCCGCCAGGGTCGCGGCCGAGTTCGACGGATGGGCTCCGGAACTCACCGCACTGATCACCGCCGGCGAAACCGCACCCGTCCCACGCATGATCCACACCCTCCCGGCCGGCCACCGCTGGGACCGCGTGCCAGGAGTGACGCTCCTCGGTGACGCCGCGCACCTGATGCCACCGTCCGGCGACGGCGCGAATCTGGCGATGCTCGACGGCGCCGAACTGGCGGAGTCGATCGCCGCGCACCCCGACGACATCGAAGCGGCACTCACCGCCTACGAGACCACCCTGTTCCCGCGCAGCGCGGCGGCCTACGCGGACGCCCACGAGGTGATCGAACTCTGCCTCGGCGAGCGTGCGCCGTTCGGACTCGTCGAACTGCTCGAAGGCGTCGCCCTCCAGGAACAGCACTGACTGCGACTTTGCCGCGCATGCCAGAGTGAAGGGTTCGTCGATCACGGCCGAGAAACCAGAGGCCCACCACGTTGCCTCCGCAGCGTCGCGCCACCGGACCACCGCCCGTGCCGGACTCGAACTGCCGGGTGCCGACGGCTGGGATCCACCGGATCCGTCGGTGTGGGGACGTCCCGGGCAACACTGAGCCGGGGGAGTCGGCCGCACCGGTCGGGTGCTGCGGATCCGCCGTGCGGTTGCCCGTAGGCGCGAGTTCGAACCGCACATCCGTCGCCGACACCCGGCGGTACCGACACGTCGGTTTTATGGCCGGTTCGCGCTGTTCGGCCCGCTGCGGCGGTTACGGTGAGTGCACGTCCACACTGAACCCAGGTCAGGAGTCGTCGTGCCGAAGTTGGAGATCAAGAGTAAGTCCGAACTCTCCCGCAAAGAGGTATCCGAGCGACTCATCGCGATCGGACATGCACTCGCGAATGGCTCGGAGGTGGAAATGGGGTCGGGTGGCGATTCGATCGAAATCGTCGTCGCCGACCACGTCGAATGGGAACTCGAGATCGAAGTCGACGGCGACAGGACAGAAATCGAGATCGAGATCAGTTGGCGCGATGATCCGTCCGGCGAATCCGGGGGCGACCTGGAGGCGGTGCCCGCGGTACCACGTAAGGCCGCGCGGCGGGCCCGGGCACGTAAGGCGACGGCCAAGTGATTCGCGCGCTTTGTGTCCACGGTTGAGATATGGGAAGGGGCTGGTCGCCTGCCTGCCGAGCGGCGGGCGGCCCGCGGTGGGTCGGCTGCGGGCGAGCGGTAAGTTGACATAATGTAGATTATCGGCGTTAAAATCCGCCTCATTTATGCCACGTGGAAATAGTCTGGAGTCGGTTGTCCGTTCCGGAAAAAGTTGGCAGTAATCCGGGAAGAGTTGGCAGTGTCCGGATGTGGGTCGTTTTCCGGTAAAAGGTGGTTGTTGGTCGCTTGTTTCTGTCGATCTTCGTATATTTATGCATTTTCGTAGTGTCACAGTGACGTAAGTTGCTTGTGTGGCTGATGTGGCGTGATCCGGCGCTCTCAGGTTTTTCTGGATCGGTGTCCTCGGTGGTGGCCGGTTCGGGTGTGTGCTGGGGTTTTGTGTTTCCGGCACTGTCAGGTTTTTTCGGACGGTGTGTGGTGTGGGTGTGTCGGACTGTGGTGTGTCTCCGCGACTGTCGGGTTTTTCCGGATTTTCTCTGCTGCTGTCATGTTTTATCGGATTTTGGGGTCCTCTCCCCGGGTTGTGTTGTGCTGCAAGGGTTTTGCCGATAATAAGTAATTATGTCAAGTCGAGGCTCGGGCTGCCTGTCTCTCACCTCCGCCACGCCCCCGGTGAAGCGCTCCCTTCCGGGCGATCATCGAGCCCCGGGCGCTGCGGGCGTAGCGCGTGTGCGCTGTTCGGAGGTAGGCGACTGGAACCGCCGAGAGGAAACCCTGTCGGACGTTCCATCGAGGGGATGCGCCTTCGTCGCGAGTCGACAGGTCGGCTCGCGACGGCTGCACCCCTTCCCCCTCCCCTCCCTCCGGACTCGGATATTACGTCACGTGACGTAATATCCGGCGGTTGGGGGGAGACGGCGCACACGATACCTGTGCGGGACGGTAGACCGGCCGCGCGCCGACCCAGCCTACTGCGGCGCCGCAGTAGGCCGCTCGCTGGCTACCCTCGTCGTGCTCGCTTGCCTGGCCGCGATCATGCCGCACGCCGCGCACGTCCCGGTGCTGACCGTCGCGTTGTTCGCGCTCGGGCTCTACCTCGGCGGCAACCAGGTATGGTGGCGCGGCCGCAGCACGAGGACACCCCTCGTCCTGGTGAAGTGCGTGGCGAGCCAACTGCTGATGTGGAGGGTCATGACCGCCGACGGCGTACCCGACCCGTGGCTCGGTTACCTTGTCCTGATCGTCCTCGTGTCCGCCTCGCAGAACCTGTTCGTATTCGCCCGGACCGACGCCGCCGATGTCGACTCGCTGCCAGCGTAGCGTTGAAGGCGGCGTAGTAGCGAAGTCGGCGTGCTCCCGGACTGGCTGCTGCTCGCGGCCTGAGGCGGTGCTCGGCCCGACTCGGCCACGCGGTCGTCCGAGTGGCGCTGCATACGCGGTGACGAGCGTGGGTCCGGCGCATCCATTGCTTCACCGTCTGATTCCGAAAGCGGCGCCCACTCAGCAGATCCGGCCGAATTCTCCAGGGAGGGGATCATCGAGCGCAGGGTTCCTATAACTGGGGCATGCGAATTTTCACGCCCGTACGTCGGCTCGCACGCATCGGAGCTCGGCTGAGGTGACCGATCAGAACAGGCAGGTGCTCTTCCTGGGCGCCTCATTCGACTACCTCACCGATCGGCATACGGCTGCGTACCTTACCGGTCTTCCACCGGACCCGATGCTGCCGGTCATGAAGAACGGGATGCTGGGGGTCGTGCGTTCCCAGCTGCCACGAGGTTCCAGTCAGCAGGCGGCGAGCCGCGTGGACCGTGCGAGAGGCGGCGCGGCTGGGGATCCCGATCCGTTCTCTCGCAGCCGGATACAGGCAACGTTGGTCCGTAGCTCCGGAACCGCGCGGGATGCCGATGCCGAGCTGTACGAGCTGCTTGAGGAGCACGGCTTCGTCGGCCCGGTGTGGCAGATCGTCAGCGACCACCTCGCGCGGTGCGGGCTGGCGAGCCTGCGTGCGTGGATCCCCAACCTCGTGTTCGCGAAGCTGGTCGAGCGCGGTATCGACCTGCGGCCCAGCGCTGTCGAGCTCGCGCGTCTGTCCCGCGACGAGGTCTGCGAGGAACTCGCCGTCGCGGCGGTCGGCACGGCACTGGCCCGGTTCCGCACGGCCGGACTCGCCGGCAAGGGGTGGCGACCCGGGAGCGCGAGTATGGCGACCTTCTTCGTCGGCGGCTGTTTGTTGAGTTTCGCCGAGGAGTTCCGGGCCTTTCGGCGCCAAGAGCAGGAGTGGGCCACGCACCTTCGCCTGGACGACCCCGACGTTGTTGCAGAGGCCGTGCTGAGCCGGTCCGAGGAGGAACACGCGGCGCGTGATGCCGACGACGAGCGGTTCGCCGAGCAGATCGGCGCGGTGCTCTCGACGATGGACGCGCGCGACGGGCAGATCCTGCTCGGCAAGGCCGCGCGCGAAAGCAATCAGGCCATCGCGCAGAAGTTGGGCACGACGGCGAAGTCCGTCGAGCGCCGCTGGTCGCGACTGATGACGATCTACCCGTGGGCGCGGGAGCTGTCTCGCGGCCGCAAGCCGGAGAACTCATGACCAACGACAACGACCTCGAATTCTGGAACCTGGTGGGCGTTGAGCCCGAACCATCGGCTACGGGCCTGTGGCAGGTCAAGTTCCACGCGTCCGACTCCCCCGCGGTCGGCATCGATGACGACGACCCGGTAGCGGGGTGGGCCGAGGCCGCCATCCGACTCGACGACGACCTGATCATCCCCGAGCCGGTCACAGACTTCGACGGCGAGGCGGTCGCCCTCGCCGAGGTACACGAGATCGCGTTGCGGCGACGCGTGATGGCGCTGGTCGAGCGCAGCTCGATCGGCGGGCAGGCCGTCGGCGTGTCGACCGTCGACCTCGACGGCGGCGCGGTGGCCGAGGTACACGAGATCGCCGCCACAACCGACGTCACCGAACAGGACGCGATCATGTGGGCAGAGGCAGTCAACCAGCACCTCGCCGCGGGGGCGACGACTCCGCTACAGCATCTCGCCCCCGTGCGGCCCCTGCCGACGGTGCCCCGACTGTCCGGAGCTCCGGACTACATCACCACGCCCAAACGGTTTTCGGCGGCAATCGCACGGGTGAGAGATCTCCACAACCTCTATCGTCTCGGGCCCTCAGCCAGCGATCATGAGGCAATCATGTGGCCCGACATTGTGAGCCCGCACCGCACCGACGAGTCGACATCCCCGCCGCCGGATCACCTCATCGCCCCACGCCCGTTCCTCACGTCGCTCGGATGCACGCCGCCGGGCGGCCTCAAGCGCGATCGTGACTCGGCGCTCGCGGCGATGCTGCGTGTCAGCAGCGCCTCACCGCCGATCGAGGCACGCCTGCGCGCGTTCATCGAAGCGTGCTACCCCGGTGCCGAGGACCGGTCTCAGTGGTCCAGGAACGCGGACCTCGTCTGCGTGCGTCCGGGGATAGTTCTGGTGCTCGCTGGGGCGCTCGGTTACACGAGCGAGGAATGGCCGTGGCGCGAAATCGACTTCGAGTCGATCCTGCCCGGACTGTCGAGGACCGCCGCGACGGCGTGCCGACGGATCCGGGAAGTGGCCTGGATGCGGGAAGCTCACCCGCGGGAACCGATCGGCATCAACAAGACGGGGTCGCGTGGTCCCGCGCTCACTCCCGAGGAAGTAGCCGAACTGGTGGCCGTACGCCGATGAGGGAGCCGGCGGCGGGCCCTCGCTCCTATACGAGAGCCTGCCGCTGGCTCGCCGCGATGCACGAAGATTGCGACGAGTCGCTGACAGCGGTCCGCCCAGCTTCCATGGGGCGGGCCGCTGCGAGGCCGCCTCCTCGCAGGTCATCACAACCTGTCAGAGGACATAAATGCGAAACTCCGAGAACACACCTGCTGGCGAGTCCGGTCCGGCGCGCACCGTCGTCAGCGAGCGCGCGCCCGCCGAAATGCACGCCACCGGCTGGACCGTCGCGGGCTGGACCGTCGGTCTGCTCGGCGTGCCGCTGGTGGCGGTACTGGTGTGGAAGCTGGTGCGCCCCGAGGTCGCCGACCCGCGCCACGCCGCAGCGGTCGTGGTGCTGCTGATGGGCGCCGGGCTCGTTGCCGCGCTGCTGTTCTTCACCGGGCCCAGCGACCGCCATCGCGTTCTGACCGGTATGACCCGCCCGGTGGGGGCCGTGATCGGTGCGCTCACCGGTACCGGTGCCAAGACCGTCACCGCCGTGGCGGGCGGAATCCGGATATTCGCCGGGGCCGCGGGCGCGGGGTTCCACGCGTTCATCGCCCGGATGCGCGTCGGACGCGAGGCTCCCGCGGTCGAGCAGGATGCCCCGCGCGACCCGATGGAGGACCCGGCATGAGAGGAGCTCGTAACTTCCGATTCGGGTGGCCAGCGGGATCTGGTCATCGCCGCGGCCGACCAGCGCGAGTTCCAAGCGCTGACGTGCGCTGCACGCGCCGACATCCGGTCGCTGAGATCGCGCGGCGGGCGGGTTCGCCGTTGACCGGCCACGACGGGGCGCCTGCCCGGCGCTACCGCAAACCGTCTCGATGGGCCGGCCTTTGGGGTAGAGGCGACCCGCTAGATGTTGCGGTCCCCAAGCGCGGTCGCACCGACGAGGACGCCACAACCACCTGGAGGCATGTGGGTGGTCGGGGCCCCTGCCTGATTTCGCTTCGGGCTGGTATCTTCACCTACGACCGGCACTTCCGATTTCTTCAATTGCCCTGTCACATAACCGATTTCCGCTACAGGATAGTAGCGGAGAAGCTGCTGGGGCGGTGCGCGTGCGGGATCGGAACGAGGGCGGGCCCCTCGGCGGACTCGATGAGGCGGCGATGCTGCCGTGATACCCGGCGGCGGCGGGAAGGGGGACAAAATCATGGCCGAGCCGACCGATTCCGGCACCGGACTGGGTGCGGGTGCGGGTGATACGGTCGCTGCCTTCGCCGCTGATTTGAAGGCGCTCAAGGCCCGATATCCTCAGATCTCCTACGAGGCGATGGAGCGCAGACTACGGCGCCGGAACATCGAAGTTGGGCGCAGCACGTTGAACAACGCGATCAAACCCGAGTCGCTGGCCACCGAAAGGACCGTACGGGCCTTCGTCGTGGCATTGACCAACGACGAACAGCTCGCGGCCCAATGGATCGCTCGCCGTGCCGCTCTGGTGCCGCTGGAGATCCGTGAGCGCACCGACGACCGCGAACCGGCTCCGCCGCGACGCTCATCTACCGGTAGGTGGTGGCTACTCGGCGCGGCGGCGGCCGCAGTCCTGATTCTGAGCAACGTCGTGACCGCCGCGGTGGTCGTCTCGCGGGTCGCCCCCGACCTGGCGGCCGCCCCTGAGGTCCATACCGGTGATGACCCCGGCAAGACACAGTGCCGCAACGACGCGAAGGTCGCTGCCAGTACCAACAAACCGAAGATGTTGCTCGAGATCCTGTTCTCCCACACCTGTGACGCAGCATGGGCACGAATCACCCGCTACGACAACGCCGGTCGCGGCAACCGCCTCGAAGTAGCGATCTATCGCCGCTCCGACCCACACGGGCCCACCCGCCAGGACGCCGTGGAACCCGATGTGGACTCCGCCTACACCTACCTGATCGTGCGCGCTGACCCCACCGATCGCCTCTGCGCGCAAGGCGCGATCACAGTCGAAGGTCACACCGAAGCAGTCGGCCAAGAAATCTGCACCTGAACCGGGTTAGAAGGATGAGGTGCTCTCCGGGCGCCCCATGGCCACTGGGAGACCGGCGGGCCTGCCCATCGCGGACCTGTTTCTTGATCGGCGCGAAAAAACCGGCAGGGCCTTGGTCGACTCGACCACCGGCATGTTGATGCGCGCTGGACCTTTGGCCCCGTATCGCGATGGCCGTCACGCCGCGCAGCTGTCTCGAGCCGCCCGCGACGGTCTCGTTGATGTGATACTCGCGGCCCTTCGAACCGGACAGTAATACACCGCGAAGTGAACCTCGTTCCTGGCGATAGCCTCTGCGTTCGGCGCGCGTGTTGTCGAGCAGTGAATCGGCGCGGCCGACCACTGTTACTGTGGAACGGCTCTCACAGGGCCAGGAAGCAGGAACCGACGCGACGGCGGACGGGATCACTATCGTGCCGGTCCTCGACGGTCCGCCTAGTCCCTCGCCCGAACTTGCCGCAGTGTGTTGTCGCCCAATCGAATAGCCGACGAGGCAGCTACCGAGGTAGTCGGTCCAGGTCGCTGTAGAGCTTGGCCACAAGCAGATCTTTTCGGTCGGCGACGGGGTATTCAACAGTTCGGGTCCTTCGACCGAAAGTTGCTCTGACCGGTTGCTGGAACCAGTGGTCGATGCGGGTCGCGGCAATCGGAGGTGACTGTTCGCCGTCTACCAGTAGCGCCAAGAATGGCGAGAACGTCAATATCCAGCAGCTGGCCGAGCTGGCATGTACCTGGTCCAGGTGGATTTTCACCGTCTTGGCTGCGCTGGTCAGGTATGCGGTCCCGACGTTGGCCAGAGCGATGTGCAGGGTGAGAGGCGCGATCGAGGCCGGCCCGTCGGCGAAATAGGCTGCCTGCAGCTGTGGATGGTCATCGAGCAATCGACGGCCGTTCTGCACGGCGAGGAATCCGCCGAGGACCTGGCGAGCGATGCGGCCAGGGTGCAGGTTGGTCATCTTCTTCGGGTCGACGCCTTTGCCATGTTCCATCGACACCGAGAATGTCTCGTCGTGGGACAGGGTCCAGAAGTCGTTGCGATCAGCACCGGTGATCTGCTGGTAGTGCGCCGCGTAACTTCGTACATAGCCGACGACGTCGTGATGCCACGCTGTGTACGCCTGCGGTAGACCCCGATTGCTCGCGCCGTTGTTGCAGTCACCGCACAGGGTCGCCAACGCGTGGCCGTGTGTGAACTCGTGCAGGGCCGTGAACTCTGCACCGTACTCCTGGTACAGCGTGAATTCCGAGCTGTTCCCGGTCGCTCGAGCCGGAAGATGCTCGAGGGTCATCGCCTTGTGTTCACCACAGTGACGGCACCAGTCGATACTCATCGTGCCATCGTTGCTCCGCACGAACCCGACGCGCAACAGACTATTTCGGGGCAACTGAGACGACGCAGTAGATCAAAGACGAACTGACCGGCACGTCGAATGAGGAACGTGCATCGGGCTGGGAACGTGACCCCTCAGGCAGTGCGAAAGTGCCCACTCCCGCCGCTACGGCCTCAACGGCTTGGACCCTGAGGTCGGTCGCACCGCCATGACGTGTGAGCTCGTCACAACGACAGTCGATGTCGGCTATCGTTTCGCGACGCTGAGCGTGCCAGTGGTGTTAGCTTTCCGGTGGCTACGGCGAAACTGTTCGAGACCGCAGTGGTCGAGGGGCTAGAGCACCGCATCGGCGGAGATGCTCGTCGGCGTGGGGTGCGCGAGATCGGAGTGAGTCATGTGGGCTGACAATGAGGCCGATGTCGATCTGCTGGGGTTCGATTTCCTGGTCGATACGTTGTTCGTCGCGGTCACCGAGTCACGGCTGTTGCCATTGACGATCGGGTTGCTCGGTGATTGGGGTTCGGGCAAGAGCTCGTTGATGGCGTTGACCTGCGCGGAACTCCGCGCCGAAGGCGGTCCCGAACAGGCCTCGCCGTATCTGTGTGTGCAGTTCAGTCCGTGGCAGTACGAGGACTACGACGACGTCAAGGTCGCGCTGATGAACGCCATCCTCGACGCCATCGACGAACGTGTCGGCGATGACGCGCAAGCGCACGAGCAGGTCCAGCAACTTCGCAAACGCCTGCCCCGCCTGCGGCGTTACGGGCGCAAGGCCGCGCGCACGATACTGGGTGCCGCGCCGCAATGGGCGCCGTTGGCCGCCCAAGCACTCGACTCGAACATGGATCCGGCGTTGGCGGGCGTCATCGGGGATACGTTGAGCGCAGGCGCGCGGGCGGGGGCTGAACGGTTGGCCGACCCGGTGGAACCGGCGGTCGAGGAGCCGGTCGCTCGGGAGCGGGTCACCGATGTGGGGTCCTTCCGTGCGGACTTCGCGCACCTGGTGACCGAACTGACGGATGTGAAGGCAGTGGTGGTGTTCATCGATGACCTGGATCGGTGTCTGCCCGACACCGTCGTCGATACCTTCGAGGCGATCAGGTTGTTCGTCAACACCGAGAAGACGGCGTTCGTGATCGCTGCCAACGAAGAAATCGTGCAATCGGCGATCGACTCACGCTATCCGGAGTTGGTGATCGAAGGCACCGGGCTGGGCGCGAAATACCTCGAGAAGATGCTCCAGTTGCGAGTCAGCGTCCCACAACTGTCCCCGCCCGAAGCCGACACCTACATGAATCTGCTGCTGGCGCAACTTCATCTGGAACCCGAACAGTTCGCCAAAGTCATCGACAAGACCCGCGCGATCCGCGCCGAAGGCAACCTCCATGTCGCGTTCAACCTCGGAATCTGCAACGAGGTCGTCGACGACGTCCCGCCGGCATTGGTCAACGACTTAGCCTGGGCGGCAAGTGTTTCCGAGATCCTCGGTGGTGGACTGCGAGGCAACCCTCGCCAGCTCAAGCGGTTCCTCAACGACCTGATGCTCAAACATCGCAGCGCCGTACGCCGCGGCATCACACTTCAGCGTCCGGTACTGGCCAAACTGATGGCACTGGAAGCCCAGTACCTGACCGATTTCCAGAAGTTGTTCGGCTGGCAGGTCCAGGCACAGGGACCGATCCCCGAACTCGCGATCGCCGAGGTCGCCGCCGCGAGCGAGCCCGCCGCAGCGGCCGCCGAACCCGGTAGCGCCTCGGGCTCCAGGGTCGGCGACGAACAGCCTCCCCGTGCGCGCCGCACCCGAACGTCCTCGCAGGGCCAGCCCGAAAGCGCTGCACCACAGGCCGGTAGCGACGAGGCACCGCCCGCTGGCGGCGAGGAGTTGCACGCCTGGATGAACAAACCGCACGTGCGGGCATGGCTGCGTCTGGCGCCGAGTCTGGCCAGCACCGATCTTCGACCGTATTTCACCTACTCGCGTGACAAACTCAGCCTCGGTGTCGCGGTCGCCCGCCTGCCTCAACACCTGCAGGAATTGCTGACCAAGATCCAGGGCGACGTCGCTGCGCTGCGCCGCGATGCCTGCCAGCGGATCGCCGCGCTGCCCTCCGGCGAACGCGCCCAGTTGGTCGAGGCATTGCTGTACACGTTGGAACGCCAGCCCGGAGGCCCGGCGTTCGACGCGGTCCTCGAGATCGCCGGACACTGCCCCGATGTCGTGGCCACGATATGCGACAAACTGCTCACGCTGCCTGCCAGCGCTGTACCGCTGTCGAAGGTGCCTACCGCCGTCAATCGACTGCCCACCGACAACCCGAACGCGGTCGCGGTGCTGGAGTACTGGCAGAACAGCGGAATCCCCCGATTGAAGGCGGTGGTCACCGCCGCGCGGGATACGCCTCGCCAAAGAGGTCGGTAGTGGGAACCTCCGCCGACCGCACGGCGGGGCGGGGTGCTGCGTGGACACCTCTCAAACATGCTGCCTCCTCCTACGCACGTGCGGTGCGCGCCGGGGCGGACTCCGAGGCGCGGGCCGAAAGAGTGCTCGCCCGTCACGTTCCGGTGCTCGGTGGCGCCGCAACGGCCGCGGCGGCCGCGCGCGCGGGAACCATCGGGGTGCAGCGGCTGGGTTCTCTGCTGGCCGGGGTTGCGGGCGCGGGGTTCGCCGACACTCTCGCCGGGCTCGGGCTCTCGGGCCTGGTCGGTGGTACCCGATTCCACGTGCTCGATCAGCTGGTGACCTTCATCGCCGGTGACGGTGACGACTTCGATTCCCAAGCGGCGCGTGATGCCAGCTGCGAGGTGATGGAGCTGCTCTTCGCCGACGCCGACACCTTCGAGGAGATGGGTGAGGAATTCACCGCCGCGGTCTCGCGGGAGGGCGTGGTCGAGATGCTGGAACTGTTCCTGTCGCACTACATCTACAACAAGATCCCCGTCCTGGCCGAAAAGCTCGGCGCGCTCACCGACCCGAACGCGGTGGCACGCGCCGACGAACAGGTCCGCGAAATGATCAACGGATTCGTCGGTTTGAACCTGCCCGAAGACCCCTACACCATCGAATGGGCCGGTCCCCAAGGCCGTGACATCGCCGCGAACTGCTTCCAGACCGTCTACAACACCCTCGAGCATCTGATCGACGAGGCACCATGACCACCTTGCGGGTCCGTACCGATCCGACCGAACCGATCACCACCATCCCCGCCCGGGTCCGGCTGCTGGACTGGGCCCCCGGCCGACCGGCCGCCACGATCCAGGCCAGCGCGGACTTCTACCAGGGATGGCGGCCCACCCGCGCCGCCGCCGATCTGCTGGTCCTGGGCGCCGCAGTGTACTGCGCCGACAAGACCACCCGCAGAGCCATGGCACCGGACCTGTGGACCCGACAGCTCACCCTCGAGATACCGACCGCCGACCCCAGTCCATGGCAGCAGGCCGACCTGGCCGCGACTCTGGGATTCCTGACCGGTGACCACTGGACCCTCGAGCCCTACTGTCAACCCCGCCACCCGTTCACCGGCCTCGACCCGAACCCGGTACCTGAGGCCACCGTCGGGCTCGAGGCGGACGCGATCTGCCTGTTCTCCGGCGGCCTGGATTCCTTGTGCGGCGCGATCGATCTGCTCGAACACTCCCCTGACATGCGATTGTGTCTGCTGTCGCATCACGAGGGAGGCCAAGCCTCCACCGCGCAACACACCCTGCTCGACGCACTCACCAACACCTATGGATCCGACCGGATCGTGTCACGGCGACTGCACCTGCGACCGGCCCCCAAAGACCCTCGTCAAGCCCGGCCCCTGCCCCGCGCGCGGGAGAACACCACACGATCACGCTCGCTGCTGTTCTTGACCACCGCGCTGGCCATGGCCTCGGCTTGCGGCCCCGATACCCCGGTCTACATCCCGGAGAACGGGTTCATCGGGATCAACGTCCCGTTGACCCGTGCCCGAGTCGGCAGCGCCAGCACCCGCACCACCCACCCACACTTCCTGGCACGGCTCGCCGAAGCCGCCGAGGTTCTCGGGATCACCAATCCGATCCTCAATCCCTACCGGTACAAGACCAAAGGCGAGATCCTGGCCGACTCCGCGAACCCCACCCTGCTGCGACACCTGGCACCCGAAAGCGTGTCCTGCTCGCATCCCGAAGCCGCCCGCTACGTCGGGCGCCCCCAAGGCAATTGCGGATACTGCTTCCCCTGCCTGATCCGACGCGCTTCCCTCGCCCACGTCGGCTGGGACGACGACCCCTACGCCTGGGACGTGTTCGCCCCCGACGACCGCGACTACCTGATGACCCCGCGACGCCGCCGCGGAGCGGACCTGCGCGCGGTTCTCACCGGGGCGTTCGCCGAACGCCCCGATCACGACGTCCTGTCCAACGGCCCGATCCCCGAGGGAGAACACGAAGCGTTCCTCGGTGTCTGGCGCCGCGGACTCACCGAACTGCGTGCCTGGCTCTCCCATGGCACCGGGAAACGACCGCCCGCCACAGGGATCGGCAACAATGTCTGAGATGCCGGTGCAATGGTTACTCGACACACACTGCCACCTCGACGCCTACGACGATCCGCTCGCCGAACTCGACCGCGCCCACCACGCCGGAGTCCACGTCGTGGCCGTCACCGAAGACCCGGGACGCTACCGGATCCTGCGCACCCGCTTGGGCCGCCGCCCAGGCGTCGAAGTTGCCCTCGGATACCACCCGATGCGCGCCGCCGACCTCGGCCCCGCCGACCTACTGCGGTTCCTGCGTCTGCTCCCTCAAGCCAACTGGGTCGGCGAGATCGGACTCGACTTCAGCCGCCACGCGATAGCGAGCAAAACAGCGCAACTGCGTGCCTTCGAAGCCATCCTCGCCGAACCGCGCCTGCGCACCATACCGGTCACCGTCCACAGCCGCGGCGCCGAACGCGACACCATCACCAGACTCGCCCAAGCCCGGATCCCCGCCATCCTGCACTGGTACACCGGCCCACTCGGACCCATCGACGACGCCCTTGCCGCCGGAATGTACTTCTCGATCAACCCCGCGATGCTCGCCTCACGCAAAGCTGCGACACTGCTCCCGCGCCTGCCGCTCGACCGGATCCTACTCGAAACCGACGGCCCCTACACGCGCCTGCGTTCCCGCCCGACAACTCCTGCGGACATCGCGGCCACCATCGGTTCCCTCGCCGCAAAGTGGCAGGTCAGCGAACAATATGCCCACACCACGATCCGCGAGAACCAGCAACGCCTTCTGGGCGGTGTGAAGTCGGGCTGCCCCGACCACGACAATCAGTTCCACGGCCCGAATCCGTCGGGCTGATCATCACCAAACGAACCCGGTCGCAAACACCGCTGAACCCCAGCCCGCCCGCGATCCGGCCATGAAACCGGTGTGCCACCACGACCGAGGTCACGGTGTGGTGGTCGTGCCAGGGCGTGCCGAGAAATCGAGGCTTGTTCATCGAGAGGACCCTTGTTCGATCTGGGGAGTGTCTTGGATGCGAACGAACGCGCGGGTGATCGAATGCCCGAGGCTTCGGACCGCGCCCCGGCGGTTCCCCGGTGTCGTGAACGCCACCAGGTACTCCGATCGGCGGGCCAGGTCAGTTCGACAAGCGATTCCAGTGGCGGCGCATTACAACTCGGTGGTCGACAGTTCCCTCTCGCCCTCCACAGCGCTCAGGACCGCGCTCGGCGACCCGGGTATCCGGTCGGTGCGGCGCGGCCAGACGGCTTCCTCCTCGGCCCCGGTGCCGGGCACCCGGTGCAGAACCCGGCCTTCGACAGACACCACGGTGTGGTCCGGATCCACCGAATCTACGGCGCGTGCCGTTCAGAAGCACGGTAGTTCTACCCGAACCAGTTCCCGCTCACACCGTGTTCCACGGCCGGTGCCACCAAGAAACCGGTCCTTACGCATCCCCGGGAGAAATCGGATGTCCTGCCAGGGATCGCCCGGGCCGGGTCAGCCTGATACCGGGCCGGCGCGCGGCCAGATTCTGCTGCGCCCGTGAGCGGGTCGGGTGCTGACCCCTCGTGACAGCACCCGACCCGCTATCGGTCACGACACCGAGTACCAGCCGTGCCTGCCGACGTCGTGTGCGTAATCCCATGCTCCGCCGTCGCAGGTCCCGTTCCCGTAGGCGGGGCTGCCCACGGCCCATTCGACATCGACGGTGCTGCTGCCCGGAGCGTAGATCTGCATGGAGTAGGACCAGGTCGCCTTGTCCTTCTCCCACTGCGTCCAACTGCCGTAGGGCGATTGGACCCGCTTCCAGGTACACACGTTCGGGCCGGTCCATTGGATCCAGTTCGTCTGACATGTGCCGGAATAGAACATGTCGAAGCGACCACCGCTGGTGTAGTAGGTGTGGATCAGGCTCGCGCCGGAATTACAGCCGGTGCTGTAGGGATCGGTGTTGTTGTGGGCGGGACTGGCCTCCGCAGCGGGAGCGAGCCCCGCGATCGAGATCGCCGCCACCGCGGTTACCGCGAGTCCCAGCAGTCGCGACTTCGGGCGGCGGGTGGTGTGAGTGTTCATGTCAGATGCCTGCTTTCGGTGATCGTCCGGTGTGGACAATCGCCACTACAGCGGGTCATTTCCCCATCCAAAAGGGTGGTTGGACGGATTGGATGGATCCGCGACGTCGTGCCAGGGGTTGCCGGAGTCTCTCCCTCGGACACGCATCCGAACCGTGCCGCAATCCGGAGTTGCCCAAAGCCCGGCTCCTGCCCAAGCTGATCCGCGACCGCCCCGTGTACTTGAAGAACACCGCGAAATTGATACGAATCGCACCGAAGTACAGCAGCACCGTCAGCAGTGCCGCCACCACGTTCCCCAGCAGCAGACCGGTCAGCGGCCAGCGGCTTCCCTCGGCATTCTCCGCGTAGCCGACCATCAGCAACGCCGTCTCCACCCCTTTCGCGCCCCACCGCGAGAAATGCCAGCGCCGACACCGCGAGCGGGCCGCCCGCGACCTCCTTCGCCATCCCCGCCTTCAGATCCGTCGAGATCGAACGCGACGCGGTACGCATCCACAGCACCATCCAGGTGGCGATCACCACCGCGGCCAACGACGCGACCCCGAGATCAGCTCGGCCGCGACCCCGGTGACCGTCGAGGTGCCGAATCACACACCGGCGACGCCGCGACCAGCGCGATCGCCGTTCCCACCCCGGCCGCGACCTACTTCAGCGCACCGCGATCACCGGATTTGACCAGGATCATGACAACGATCCCGGTTTCGAGGCCATCACGCACACCGATCAGTCCGCTGCCGAACAACTGCGCGGCAACCGATGGCGCATCGGAGGCGAGTGCCCGTACGGCCACGTCCTGACGAACGATGCGCCATCAAGGCCCTACTCACCGTCTGACAGGGCAGCACCGCCCGCGCCCGAGGGGCCTGGAAACGGAAACATCCCCGAGACCGTCGGCGAGGGCCCAGCACATCGACCTGCTGAGTCAGACCGGTCGATGTCAAGTATCGATGCCGCCCTGTGGATTGCACGCCGCCATTTTGCTCGTTGGACTGCTCTACCGGCGGAACGCTCGAGCCAGCAGCGCGGACCGTAGTAGCCAGAGGTCGCTGGAGTCGAACAGGTCCAGGCCCGTCAGCTTCATCACGGCTCGCATCCGGTAGTCGACGGTGTTGGGGTGTATGTGCAGCAGTTTCGCTGTTCTGTTCCTTCGCAGGCCGGTGTCGAAATGGCAGGTGAGTGTTTGTCTCAGGTCCGGTCGGTCGTCGAGGGGGGCCAAGACGGCCTCGAGCGCGTCGCGGGCCGGGCCCGGGCGGGTCAATTGGTATTCCATGGCGAGGTCTTCCATTCGATACACCGCGGGGACGCGGCCCAAGCGGATCGCCATCGTGAGCAGTTCGTGTACGCGTCGGGCCGCACCGGGGATCTCGGCTGTCGCCGCGTGTTCGACGGTCGCGATGACCGGGGCATGAAGCAGATGCGACACCTGGCTCGACAGCTTGTCCAGATCTTCGCCGTCGAGTCCGCTGTCGGGGACGAGAATTGTTCCGGTGTCGACCCCCACCGTGGCCAGCAGGGTGAGCCCCAGTGCCGCGGAGAGATCGGTTTCTATCCGGAGCTTCCTCGTTCTGGTCACCACGGCACTGTCGAGGCCCGCGTAAATCTCGGGGTCGCTCGCGCCGCAGGAGAACGCGAAGACGAAATACCTTTCATACAGCTCGATTCCGTATTCGCGGGCGATGGCGTCGGCGGGTCGACCTGCCAGCAACGCGGCGGTGAGTTCGTTGGCCGAAGCGTCGTAGGCGCTGGTCAGTGCCCGGATCTCACGGACGAAGGCACGACCGATCAGCTCGGTGATTTCGCCGAGGATCTTCACCGTGCTGAGTCCGGCGCGGTCGGGGTCGGCGCCGTGGACGTAGCGGCACAGATCATCGACGACCACGCCCAGATCGGCTTCGAATCCTTCCACGACAGTGCGGATCAGGGAGTCGAGCGCGACTCCGTGTCGGGCCATCGCCGCCGTCGCCTCGCTGAGTCGACGCTGCGAGTGGGGGGCGTTCAGCACCCCGAACGTCACGGCGACCTGGTCCAGGCACGTTCGCACGAAATCGGATGTCCATTCCGACAGGTCGTCACCGCGGGCTGCTTGAACCGCCGCGACACATCCGGTGAGGTAGCTCGTCAGGGCCGGTGCCGAGGCGCCGATTCTGCGTAGCTGGATCTGTTCGAAGGACAGACTCCCGACATCTATTCCGCTGTAGGCAACCATGTCCGTCTCGTCTCGTGCCGACGCTGCGAAAAAGTGTGAGCGACCCACGGATCCGAATAATCCCGCAGCGTCGTCGTCGATCTCGGCGAACGTCGCTGCGGCCCTGGCGATCTCGGCGATATCGTGTACGCCGGGACGCCACGACGAGACGGTCCGCACGATACGCCGTCGACGGCCGTGCAATGCCTGTCGGTTGTCATTGCCCGCCGTCCCATTCGGAGGTGGGCAGCGCTCTCGACCTCGGGGGCAGCAGGTCTTGTAGAGCTACCGGGATCCGGGCCGGATCGAGTGGTGTTGGCGGCGAGCGTAATTCGTCGCACGGTATATAGGATCTCGTCGACGACGATCGGACCTGTTCGGCGCGCGCTCCGGTCCGGCGAGTGCGGGGACCGCAGTAGTGATGGCGGTGCTCAAAACCAGGTCCAGCGCCGAGCGGGCATCGAGCAGCGCGCGCGACGGAGACGATGCCGGTCAGGAGCGGCGCGAGATGTATCGCGAGCGTGCCCTCGACACCGCGATCTGCGCGGTGGTCGAACACGGTGCTCGCCGCTCTACCCTGTTCGGGCCAGAACGAGTCCGCACCTCGTGGTCCATCCACACTGCGCCGCCATCGTGGCCAGGTCAGGACAGCGGTTCCGTCACGTTCACGTGCGGCCGCGTAGCGTCCGTATCGATCTCGGCGCGGTTGGATCTGCGATTCGGATTCCATCCGACACTCCTCCTCACTTTCGTTCGCGGATTTCGGCGACGGCGCTCGGCGCCGATGCGGCGGTGTCGCCCTCGTCCGGAGGTAGCCCTTCGTACAATCGCAATTTTTCGGCCATCTCGATGAGTAGAGATTTAGATTCTTCCGACAGGTCGAACGCGGCACAGATCAAACGGCGCAATTGATATCCGTGCAATTCGGACACAATGGTCAAGTCGTTGTACACCCTCGCCGCGTAATCGTCATCGGTGAAGTATTCGGGTCCGACTTTGAAACAACGTGCCAAAGCTTCGATTGTCTGCCGGGACGGCTGGGTTCTGGTTCCCCTCCGCAATTGGGAAAGGTACGGGGAGGAAATCCGGCGTCCCTGTGCCGCCAACGCCGAAACAATCGCGACATTGGTCAGATGCGGCCTGCCGCGAGGATGCACTATTTCGAACAGCCTGTTCAGCTTCGTCGCGAAGTCGGTCGTCACGTACTCAGCGCTTTCCCGAGCGGCGTGCGCGTGCGGTGTTTCGGCGGGCGTCCTTCGCCTCCGGAGATGAGAGGGCAGGTGCTCCGCACCCCGCGACGAGAGGTCCGGGGTGAAGCTCGATCGCGCTCGTGTGGCTCTGGGCGTTCGCCTGCCATCCGCACGGAAGAGCGCAATCCACCTGTACTGTCGTGTGCACGACCCCGCTCCGCAACGTCCGGGCAATCGCCGAGGCGCGCGCGGTGTACCCGCAGTCGGGGCACTTGCCGAAGTAATTCAGGACATCGCGCACCCGTGTGTGTGTCACCGCGTCGTTGTCGATCCGGCATAAATCCGGGGCGGTCGAACTCGCCGACTTGCGGCTCTCGGTGTCACCGAGATACTGATCGCTGTCGACCCTCGACGGGATACTGCCCACCGCCGAGCAGTCTTCGTGAAAACTGTTGTCGCTGGTTTGCACTCGAATCTGCCTAATTCTGTCGTCGCACCCCTTGAGAGAAGGTTATTCTCGCTATTTGAGAATGTCAATCCGGCCACTCGCGATGCGGGAAAGCTGTCACGATGAAAGCAATTGATACTAGATATTTCCGTTATTATCGCGGGTTGCGGAGATGTGCTGAACAATCGGTCAGCAGGCAATGGCGTAAACGATCCAGCTATCGCGACGCGACAGCTTTCCTACTGCAACGGCATATTCGTTCGATGCGCCGACGAATCCGGTCCGCTGGGCGGATCGGTTCGCGCCTATGGGTGAATTACCGGGATTCGGCACCGCGGGTGATGCGCCGCCGGACCGGGTGCTCGCGCGGGGGCGTCGATGGTCTCATCGATGACGACCGCGCCCGCGGGTGTCGTCGGGATCCGCACCGGCCGTGATGGTGATCGGGCATCCGGGTGGGGGCGGGATCGCGACTGCGGACGGTGAAGGGTGGTGCCCGGTTTCGATGCCAGGGAACCCGGTGACTCAGCCCGTCGCGACCGAAAAGGCGTCGAGGGGTTGGCGATCACGGTCCCACGCGGTCTCGACCGTGGCTGCCGGTTCGATGGTGGGGCCACCGATGGATTTCAGTGCCTGTGCCTTGAATGCTCGCGCCGCGATGCTGATCCGGTGTGTGGTGGCGGTGACGGTGTCCGCCAGATCGGCGGGTGGGGCGTAGCCGAAGAACAGCGTCCGGGCCTGGTCCGGGCCACGAGTGTCGGCCTCGGGTAGCGCGCGAACATGTGCGTCGTCGGTGTACAACGTCGAACCGATGGCGACGGTCGTGACCGTGGCCTCGGTCGTGCGGATATCGTCGATCGCGTCGATGTCGAGGACGTGTGCGCCCAGGATCGCCAACGCCGGTTCGTCACCGCGGCTGCCCACGAGGACGGTCACGTCCCAGCCCGCGGAATTCTGGTCGAACAGCCAGCCGCCCAGGCCGTGCACCGCGGCCGAAGCGGTCGAGCTCAGAATCAGCGCGCGCTTTCGTTGCGGATAGCGTCGGGCCAGTTCCCGCCACTGCGCGACCGAGTAGTGGTCGATGCGGGCTCCGTGTTCCGCCGTCATCGTCGAAGCTCGTTCGGGCTCGTATCGTGGATCTTTCTATGTTGTGGTGCAAGTGTTTTCGCGCACCGAAGTGACGATCGTCGCCGTCGGTTCGTGGGCATGTCCGGTCGATGTCGCGTCCCGGCCGGCGGGTATCGGCCCGGTCGGTGTCGGCACGGAGCCGAGGTGAGAGGTGTCATGGAATTGCCGCCCTCGCCGGTGAGGGCCACCTTCCTGTGAGCGGATCGGCGATATCGTGGACGCAGACGTAGCGCACGTACGCAACCGCGATGATGCCGGTTGCCTACCGGGGAAAACTCTCCGGTTGGTATCGTAGTGTGCGTGACCTCACCCGCTCGTGTCAACCGTGGACCCAAGGCCGCGGCCGCCAACAGGGCCGCGATCATGGCCGCCGCACGTGTGGTCTTCGCCCAACACGGCTCCTCGGCGCCGATGTTGCTGATATCCAACACCGCGGGCGTCAGTTCCGGCGTGCTGTATCGCCACTTCCCCGACATCGAAAGTCTCACTCGCGCAGTCCTGGACGAGGACATCGCGGCCTTGGAAGAACTCGCAGCCGATCCCGACGGCACCCTGGAACGGGTGCTCGCCGCCTTCCTCGACCAACTGGTGGACTGCACGGCCTTCGTGGCGACGCTACGCCCGGACATCCGCGATCCCGCCCATTCCGCCCTGCGGCGTCGAGTCGAGGCGCTGTTGGCCGACAAACTCGCCGCCGACAGCAGTGGGATGTTCGACCCCGGTGTCACTGTCGACCAGGTGGTTCTGGCCATCGCCCTGGTCGCGTCCCTGCTGACCAAGACCGCCGAACCGGCACGGCGCGCTGTCGCGGACCGGGCATGGCGGTTACTGCTCGACGGCCTCCGTCACCCGCCCGTCGCGCCGGAATGAGCGAACACTTTTCGACGATTCCACAATGCGCGCGCTGTCGCGGCAGTCGGAGAACGTGACGCCTCGGTCCCCAGGTCGTGGGTGATGGCACGTGGAGGCCATGGTCGCGTTGTCGTGTCACGAGCCGATCGGCACTCTCCGGTTCGATCGCAGAACAGACTGTCCGGACGGTAACGGACTCGGATCGCCCGTGTAATACTCTGCCGCGCTGGGCATTCGAGCGATTCGGAGTGAGCTCCGGCGCGGTCCCCGGCAGTCATCGACGGGTTCGAGTGCTCGGACGAAGCACCGCGACCGGCAGGTCGGCGACCGTGGCTTCCGCCGCGAGACGCGACGGGTCCGGGGAAGGTGTCGCGAGGTCGCCGACCCATTCCCGGAAAGGTTCACCGATGAAGTTCAGCCATACCTCCACCCGCGACGCCTACGTTCGCGCCGACAGTCGGCTGGCCGAACACCTGTGTGGTCTGCGCCTGACCGATCTGACCGTCGAGCGAGCACGTGAATTGCGCAAGCTCCACAACGATCATCGCCCCGACGACTGTCGCGTGCATCTGGCCGCGGCCGCACGCCTGCTTTCCTGAACGCCGTGCTGTAGTGCCCAGTACCAACGGCGACCGGAATCGAGATCGGCACGCCGCGCGGGCGGTCCCGCGTACTCGTTCCATGGGGCGCACTTCGCCAATATGAAGTATTACCAAGCTGATTCGTCGTGCCGGACCCGCATGGTTGACACGGAAGGTCGGTGTCGAGCACACTACGGTGCGAACCGGAGAAAACTCCCCGGTTGGTGTCGCCGGGTGCGGTGGCGTGCGTGCGTTCGGCTCACCTCCGCCTCGATCGGGAGAGGAGAGCGAGTCGGATCGGACGAATTTCCGCACGAGAAACAATCGACACCCGCAACCGGGAGAACGCCGTCTCGGAGCAACCGCGACTCGACCACGACCACACATCCCCCCGAACTCATCCGGCCGGCCTCCGGGACCCCTCATCTGCCCCGCGGCCGTCCGGATGAGGCCCTGACAGCGTCGAATTCGAAAACCCTGCGTGCGAACAGTTCTCGGTTAGGCGAGGTGCGCGCCCGACCTCGGTCGAGCGGCGCGCCCACGAGATCGCCCCGCAGTACGCGGGCAACGACACCGCATCGCGTCATGAACTGCCCGCGACCACGGGGGCGTGCCCCTTCGACACCAGTGAGGATCCCGATATGGGCGAGAATATCGAGAACGGACCGAAGCGATCGACGCACCGCACCGCTTTCGCGCTGTCCGCTCTGCTCGCGGCGATGGGCGTCGGGCATTTCAGATCTCCGGCATTCTTCGACGCGATCATCCCGACCGGACTGCCGGGCAAGCCCCGCACCTACACCTATGTCTCCGGTGCGGCCGAAATCGGGATCGCGGTCCTACTGGCCCTGCCGAGAACCCGCGGTATCGGTGGAGGTCTGGCGGCGTTACTGTTCGTCGCGGTGTTCCCGGCCAATATCAAGATGACGGCCGATGCCCTGGCCGCCCCGCAATCCTCGACCCGCTGGAAAGTGCGGGCCCTCGCTCGCCTTCCACTGCAAATACCGTTGATCACCGGTGCCCTGTCGGTAAGCCGCGATGCCCGCCGATAGGCCAGCCGATAGGCCGCGTCTGCGTTGCTCGGTGGCCTGGGCACTCGTGCCCGAGCGCGCAGGGACCCGTGTCGACACCCTGCGCAAAGGAGCCCATCGGCCCATCTTCGGCGAGACCCCGATCATTCGGTCTCGCCTCGTTTCCAGAGTCGAGAGCAGCGCAAGGTGAGTGATCAGAATCTGCCCCCGTCGAACCCCATAATGTCGGGCTCGCCCACCGACCCGCGGCCGGGAATGCCGATATTCACGCCGGATTTCGCGGCAGATCCCCATCATTTCTATCGTGAGATGCGTCGAGCGTACGGCGCGGTGGCGCCGGTGGAATTGGCACCGGGAATCGCGGCGAGTTTGATCCTGACTCATCGTTGCGCGTTGCAGGTCCTCAACGACCCCGACAGTTTCCCGACCGATCCGCGGGTATGGGAAGAGTCCGTGGCCGCCGACTGCCCGGTCCTGCCGTTGCTGCGGTGGCGCCCCCTCGCAAGCAAGAACACCGGCCCCGACTTTCATCGCTACCGCCAAGCCGCCGTGGCCGGGCTCGCCCGAGTGGATCTGTCGGCGTTGCACCGAACCGTCGAATCCGCTGCGACCGAACTGATCGACGGCTTCATCGAGGACGGCGTGCCGAGTTGATCGGACAGTACCTGTTCCCGCTGATGTTCGAAATCATCAACCACCTGCTCGGCTGTCCGCCCGATATCGGCAGTCGGCTCGCCCGCGGAATCGCCGCTGTACTCGAGGGGAACGTCGAAGACGAACACGCCCGCACACTCGATCACACACTCAGGCAACTGGCGGCGTTCAAACGCATCCATCCCGGTGCCGATATCACCTCAGCTCTCATCGAGCACCCCGCACAGCTCGATAACGAGGAACTATCGCAGCACATTCTGCAGTTCTACGCCACCGGCATCGAATTCGAACTGAACCTGATCGCCAACGCGCTGTTACTGATCGTCACCGACCAGCAATTCGGTGACGAGGTCCTCGGTGGATCACTGACTTCACGAGACGCTATCGATGAAGTGCTCTTCAATGATCCACCGGTTGCCAACCTCATGACCTCGTTTCCCCGACGTCCGATCCTCATCGACAACGTGTGGCTGCCTGCTCACCAGCCGGTACTCATCAGTATCGCCGCCTGTAACAACGATCCGGCCGTACGCGCGGGCGAGATCACCGGAAACCGCTCGCACCTGGCATGGGGCACCGGGCCGCACGCGTGCCCCGCGACATCGATGGCTTACGAGATCGCGACCTGCACGATCGACCAACTCCTCGACGTGCTCCCCGAAATGCGCGCCGACTTCCCCGACTCGATACCGCGATGGAGACCCGGCCCCTTCCACCGAGCACTGACCGCGTTGCCGGTCGCCTTCTGAAAGATCCCGGCAGAGGACATCGGCCCTGCCGAACGTGGATCTCGGCGTGAGAGAATCTCGATTCGTGGCGCGGGGAGATCCGCGGTACGGGGTACCGTCCAGGCGCCCGATCCACGATCCGATCATCGGGTCGGCGCGCATGGTTTCCACCAGCGCGACGATCGAACCGGCCGCGAGCTGGGTGTCAGGGTTGGTCACCAGGGTCAAGGGCGCAGCCGTCGCCGCGGCGCCCCCGGTTGTTCGCCGCCGAGAGCCCGGCGTTGCGCGGGTTGCGGATCACCCGGCCGCCGAAGGTCTCCACCAGGTAGACACTGTCGTCGGTGGAGACGTTGTCCACCCTGACGACCGTCAAGGTCGCACTGCTGCACCGCGGCAGGCAACGTTTACAGCAGGGCGGGTAGATCCTCGGCGCTAGGTGACCAGGACCGCACTGACCGTCTTCTCCTCGCCGGGCATGCCGGCGAACCTACCAGACGAGCGCGTCGGCTGTGTGCACTGATACCCCACCGACCAGGCAGATTGTTCCACTGGAAGTCCCTCGGCCGCGTCCGAGCGCCCGACGCCGCCGGGCTTCCGGACGCGGCGGATCGTCGGCCGGGCGACGATTTGGATCGGTGTCACCGTCGGCGCGGTGCTGGCTCCCAGCGTCGCCGGCAGGACTGCATGAGTCGTTATCGCCACTCCTATGTACCCGCCGAACTGGCTCGTGCCGCCAGCCACATGGTGATCGCTTCCTCCGCCGCGGCGTGTACCTTCGTTCCATCGGCTGCAGCAGCATTCCGAAACTTTTCGGCGAGGGCCTCGTCTACGCTCACCGTCAGTGATTTGGCTTGTGCGGGTCGTGGGGCGGGCTTCGCGGCAAGGTAGTTCCACGGAAATTTCTCGACGATCTCTCGGAAGTGCGTGAAACGGAGCACTATCGGGTGACCTTCGCGAAACGGCGTCAGGACGGTGCAGCGCGCGGCTCCGTTTCCACGCGCCAGCCCTCTGCCGTGGGTGGTGTCATGACGCATCTTGCGGAGATCGGCGAAGTACTCGTGCTGGATGTCCCGAGGCTCACAGCCGTGCATGGCCGCCAGTCGGTGACGGTAGTCCTCGTCCCACAGGGCGTAGAACCACGCCACCCACATCCGACTCACCGCTTCGCTCTGAGGACTGTTCGCGCCGAACGCTTCGAGGAACTTGTCGGCCTCGATCGTGGTTGCAGAAGCTGGTGTGTCGATCCGGAATCCGTAGGGGTCGCACACATCGAATCGCACGGGTAGCGGTAAGACGATCTCGAATGAATCCTCTTCGAGGGTCCCGTTGGATCGCTGTCGCCACGCCGTTGCCTGTGAAGGCGACTTCGTCATTTCTTCGATGGCGTCGAGGAAACTCCATCCCCCTCGGGGGGCCATACGAATGACCGCGATCGACAGCAGCAGGTCGTCGTTGAGGGCCGTCAGCAACTGGACTACCTCGGGCCGAGTGGAGGGTGGAAACGTCGGCATCCCAACAGTATTCACCTGCCCCGGGTCGATGCCTCGGCCGCCGTGGGACTTGTGCACAAGTCCGCACACAATATGTTCGGCTACGAACGTCGGGCCGGGGTATGGGAGAGATCGTTCAGCTTGCTGCGGGGCTGAGCGATTTGATCGCCGACCTGACCTCGTAAACAGCATATCCGCAGATCAGCTATGCCGCAGCCCACCGGCTCCGCGACTGCTGCCGCAACACCTCCCCGGCTAGATGGCGACCAAATGGAAGGCACTCCAGCGCGCGTACTGCAAGACTGTCGCTGTGGTGGCAAACGACTTCGATGACGACTGGGAACTGCCCCCGGAGCCGGTGAAGGATCCCAGCGAACAACTGGCAGAAGCGCACGAGCTGATCGACATGCTTCTCGGCACCCTGATCGATGCGGCCAACCCGGCGGACATGAAGTCTCGTGGCAACTCTGCGGAGTATGCGCGCAACAACCAGAAGCTGAACAAAATCCTGACGCCCCTGAAGATCTCGCCACCCTTCCCATGGTCCACTCTGGGGGAGGCGGTATCGGCGGCGAAGGCGCGTCACAGCGGACGCGGGTCACACGCCCCGCGTCGACTGTTCTTCCTCGAGCGGGCCGACCGTGCGAAGCAGGCACTGGACGCGCGGCTCTCCGATGAATCCGCTGGGGACGTGTCCGCCGCGATTGCCGATTTCGGTGACGCGGCTGGTGGCCTGGTCGCTGATCCGGCAGCGATCCGAGGTGAGCTGGCACGGATGGAAGCCAGCCTGCGCGGTGACCCCGGAGCCGCGATCGGCAAGGCGAAGAACCTGATCGAAGCCACGGCGAAGGCTGTGTTGACCGAACATGGTGTCCCGTTCGATCCGACGATCGACTTCAACTCCGTGGTCAACACGTCGATGAAGGTCCTACGTATCGACGCGGCATCATTGACCGGCTACGAGCGCGAAGCCATGCAGAGGTTGACCGGACTGGCGTTCGCCTTGCGCAACTTGCGCAACGAAGCAGGCGACGGCCACGGTCCTGAACGACCACCGGAGGGTCTGGCCTTGCGCCACGGACGCCTGGCCGTGCGAGCCGCCATCGCATGGTCGGCATTCATGCTGGACACCCTGCACGATCGTAGTGCTGCTCCGGGCGCTTGACTGCCCTATTGACCAGCCTGTGACACATCGCCGGGCCGTACCGTCCACGTCCTTCGAACGGGCTTACCTGGGGACGGAGACTGCGATGCCGACAGAACGCCGCAGCAGCGATGACGGGACAGGGGATACGCAGCATCGGAACTTTGCCGCCACCGTCGGCTACTACACCCTCGGCGACGCGAGACTCACTCCCGCCACCGCCCCCGACGTTCCCGACACAACCTGCTGGTCAGCGGCGAGCACCGCCACCAGCCGCTGGTTCTGCGTCCTGGTCCGCGGACGCTATGTCGCTGAGATCTGGGAGAAAACCCAACAGGAAGCCTTCGACATCGCCCGCACCCAGCATCGCGAGCTCGAAGGCGCACGCCGAGTTCGTTCCCGTCTGCTCCCCTCCCGAGCAGATACTTCGCGTACAAACCGACCCACAAACCGCAGCCCGTCGGTCAACATGCCTGTTCGACTAGCGCGCGCACGCTTTGCGCTCTTGGGATGTGTTCGGGCAAGTGAGTGCCAGATGACCGGTGTCGCGCAAGCACTTCTTCAGCCCCATGTTGTTCGCCGCGGCCTATCCGCGCCTCTCAAGTTTCGGGATTGCGCACCGCTCTGCCTGAGGCATGCTGCGCTCCAGAGGTGTACCGACAGCCGGATGTATGGACATCGTCGTTGAGTGAGTCCGCTCGACCACGGTATCGCCGCCTGCGGCGGCTGTCGATTGAGTGCTGTGCTTCATTGCGGCGCAAATTGCGTCGGCCGCCGTGTGGGTTTGAGCGTCCGGCGCAGCTCTTCGTGGCGGAACTGGTAGACGGGACCGGACTGGCCCAGTACTCCTCGCTGATGCGCCGCGTCCAGGAAGCCGAGGATGTCCGGGGTGACTCGGCCGAGCAGGTACAGGCGCGTCACCAGGACCCATCGTCCCCATGCGTTGTTACCCAACCCCATCGCTGTTCCGATCAATGCGGAGATCGCTGTACCGCCGAAGCCGATGAGCGGATACAGGATCACGAAGTAGGCAACCGAACTCATGCCGGAGAAGTACAGCGAGAACCATCTGCTTCGCGCGATCATGTCCGCTGCCGTGGAGACGGTTTCGTTGCTGATCTGAACCCTGGGAGCTGAAGCGAGTCCGAGCGCAAGTCCAGCGACGGAACCGATCACCAACCATCCCCACAACGGTCCGATCGGCGCTGTCCTGCAAGCGGCGACGACGCC
>NZ_JAFMPL010000056.1:0-48805 GCF_019038455.1 Nocardia noduli | reverse complement strand
CCACTGGACCAGCCTGCTCGAGGCCCGGGTGGTGATCGGAGATTTCAAGACCGACCACAACCGGCGGCACCGGCATTCGGCGCTGGGCTACCGGACACCGGCCGAGTACGCTGCGGCCTGCACCCACTCCCACCACCCGGTGGGATGCGGAACCAACTGAACACCGCACCAATATCACCTGACTCTATTCCCGGGTGGTCGCGTTATCGGGGACTGCTCACTACCTCTGATATGCCGGGCACGATCGAGATTCGGACCTACGACGCGCCGGTTCGGTTCAACATCACGATCGTGGATAGCGACCTGTGTGTAATGCAGCCTTACCTTCCGCAGGCCCGCGGAGTCGAGTCACCGACCTTCGTAGCACGCCGATCAAACGAGGCAGGTATCTTCGAGACATTCGCAACTGTTTTCGAGAGCATGTGGGCCGACGGAAGAGAGAGAGCATCCGAGTGACCGACAATGCCGCGCTACTCGATATCGCTCGCGCGGCAGCAGCACAAGGCGCAGACCTGCTCGCTACCGCCGACCCCGGCGCAGTCCACACCAAGGGCGAACGCGACTTCGTGACCGAACTCGACATAAAAATAGAGACCCTGCTGCGCGGACGTCTCAAGGAGGAAACGCCTGACGTCGGCTTCTTGGGTGAAGAGTCGACATCACCAGCCACCGCCGAAGGGCACGGCCTCGAGTGGGTGCTCGACCCTATCGACGGCACCTCGAACTTCATCCATGGGCTTCCTCTGTGTGCCGTGTCCCTCGCACTTGTTCGTGGCGGGACGCCGGTAATCGGCGTCGTTCACGCGCCACTGCTGGGACTGGAGTACTACGCCGCCGAAGGACAAGGCGCATTCGTAAACGGCGCTCCGATCGCGGCCGGACGTGCGTCACGGCTTCAGGACGCCATCATCTCGATAGGCGACTACGCGGTAGGGCATGACGCGTCGGCGAAGAACACCGAGCGACTCGCGATCACAGCCGCACTCGCGGCGACCGTCGAGCGAGTCCGGATGTTCGGGTCCGCGGCACTCGATCTGGTCTGGGTTGCTGATGGTCGGACCGACGGATGCGTCATCATGTCGAACAAGCCATGGGATACAGCCGCTGGTGTACTGATCGCCCGCGAGGGCGGCGCCATCGTCACAGATTCGGATGGCAGCCCCCACAGTCTCGACGCCGGCCACACCATCGCCGCGAATCCGGCAATCGCGCGGGAGATGGTGCAGTTGCTCACTAACGCCACTTCCAACACCAAGATCAACAGCGCACGCTAGTCGCAGCTAGGGATTTTCACCGTTCGCTTCGCGCTGAGCTGCAAACATGCAGGTTAGCACAGCGATTGAGGCTCGGGAACTTCTAATCCCTAGGTCGCAGGTTCGATTCCTGCCGGGGGCGCAACACCGGGTTGACCTGGACCTATTCCAGGTCAACCCGGGATTACCCACACAGCACAACGCTCAAACAGCCGGAAATCCCGACGTCGAATTCCGGAGCGTCAGGTTCCGAAGCCGGTGATCCGTTCCGGAACGACACGCACGATCCACCGTCGAACGTTCGCGGGCTCCGGCGGCGGTAACTCCCCCACGTATTTCAGGGACAACCGCGCCGGAAGTCGCTTGTCCGGATCCGGCAGCAGCTCGGCGGTTCCCGCGATATCGATCGTCCGGTAGGGATTCTCGGAGTCGAGCACGGTCACGCTGACCCGGGGGTCGCGGGCGAGATTGCGCCCTTTCCGACGTCGCGCGGTCGTCGTGAACACCAGGGCGTCGTCATCCCTGTCCACCCACACCACCGACGTGTGCGGTGAGCCGTCCTCGTTCACCGTGGCGACCACCGCAAAGTTGTTGTCGTCCAGCATGTTTCGTATGTGATCAGGAAGTTCGGTCATCACACGAAAACTACCCGTGTGGGGTATCCGGGAACATGGCCGGACGACTCATCCCCATATCCCGATCGCTCATCGAGCCCGCGACGGCGTCCGGAGTGAGGTTCGTCACCGAACGGTCGCCCGCTCCCTACTCTCAGGCGTCCGGACCACGCCCGCGATCACACGGAACGTGGCCGAAGCGTGATATTTCCGCAGGTCGGCTCCATTTTCGTACCGAAAGTCGGTATACGCAGACTTCGCAGGTTGCGAATCCCCCAATCTGGCGCAAATCGGGTGCGGGTGGGGGCGATACGTCATACAGTGCGCAGTATCTCGATCGCAGCAACATTCGAGCGGCGCTCATCGGCGAGCGGATCGCTCGGTCGATCGACTGACTGCGGTACGCGACATAGCGTGCCGCATTCGGGGCCGAAATGCGGGGGAACAGGGATTTCATAGCGTATGGCCGCGTCCCGGCCCCTGCCGATCCGACTGATCTCGGCACCGTACAGCGATCTCTCAGCCTTACCGGATGTGGAGCAAGCGATGACAGTCACCACACAGCAACGGGACGAAGCGGCGTCTTCTCTCGAGCTGGAATTTCCTCGCCATCACCTCGGCGACCTGCTGACCGCCACCGCCGCGGGGGACGAAAACGCCTTCGCCGAGTTCTATCGGGCGACCAACCGGCGGGTGTTCGGACTCGCGGTGCGCATCGTGCGGAGCCCGACCATGGCCGAGGAGATCATGCAGGAGGTCTACCTCCAGGCATGGAACAGCGCGGATCGATACGATCGCTCCCGCTCGGCCCCGCTGACCTGGTTGATGATGCTCACGCACCGGCGCGCGGTGGATCTGGTCCGGGCCGAACAGGCCAGTACGGACCGCGACAACGCTTACGGCAGTGCCGATTTCCGTCCGGGGCACGACACGGTCACCGAACAGGTCGATCTGCGTTTCGACCATCAGTCGGTGCGCGACCATCTCGGTCGACTGACCGCGCTGGAACGTGAGTCGATCGCACTCGCCTTCTACGGCGACCGCACCTATCGGGAGGTCGCGGAATTGCTCGGCATCCCGTTGCCGACCGTCAAGAGCCGCATCCGCTGCGGCCTGAAGCAGTTGGAAGTGCGGCTGAACAGCGAATGGAATGACTGGTCCAACCAGTTGACCAATTGACCTGAGGGTTGCACACTGGTCACGTGGAATTCATCGTTGTCACGCGCACCGCCGTCTCCGACGAGGTCTTCGGTCAACTCGTCGACGCGATCCTGGCCGGACGTATCGCCCCGGAAGACGCGCTGCCGGGCGAACGGGAACTGGCCGAGAACTTCCAGGTGAATCGGCACGCGGTGCGCGAGGCGGTGAAGCGGCTCCAGCAGAGCGGGCTGGTCCGGGTGACGCAGGGCGGAAAGACGCGAGTACTGGACTGGCGCACGAACGCCGGGCTCGACATCCTGTCGTCGCTCGCGCGCTCGGGCGCGGTCCCCGCGCAGCGGATTCTGCGCGATATCGCGGTGATGCGACGCTCGATCGCGGCCGACGCGGCGCGGCTGTGCGCGCAGCGCGCCGATGACGTCCAACTCGAAGCGGTGCGGGCCGCCGCCGACGCCTACCCCGATCCGACCGAGGAATTCGACACCGTCGTCGCCGCCGATATCGCGTTCTGGGTGGCGATCCTGGACGGCTCGGGCAACCTGGCCTACCGGCTCGGGCTGAATACCCTGGTCGCCGGTTATTTCGGCATCGGCATGGAACGGATCGCCGAACTAGGACTCGGCAAGGAATACGTCGATCGCGACGCCCATCAGCGGTTGGCCGGACACATCACCGCCCGCGCGGCGGACGCGGCCTACGACCTCGCGTACACGTTGCTGAGCGGTTTGGTTGACGCCCAGGAAGAACCGAGCGAGTAGCCGTGTTCGACCTGATCGCCCACGCCATACCGGTTTTCGTGCTCTGTCTCGCGCTGGAGGCGATCTCGTTCGCGGTGCGGCCCGACGACGAGAAACTCGGCTACCGGTTCGACGACGCGCGCACCAGCGTGCTGATGGGCCTCGGCAACGTGGTGATCAATCTCGGGTGGAAACTCGTGGTGGTCGCGGTCTATGCCGCGGTGTATCTGGCCTCGCCCCTGCACCTGCCGACGAACAACCCGCTGACCTGGATCGCCCTGTTCTTCGCCGACGAGATCGCCTTCTACTGGTATCACCGCACGCACCACACGATCCGGGTGCTGTGGGCCAGTCACGTCGTGCATCACAGCAGCCGGTTCTACAACCTCTCCACCGCGTTGCGACAGCCGTGGACGCCGTTCACCGCCCTGCCCTACTGGCTGCCGCTGGCCCTGCTGGGATTCCCGCCGTGGATGATCCTGCTCCAGCAGTCGATCAGCCTGCTCTACCAGTTCTTCATCCATACCGAACGGGTCTCGACGCTGTGGCGGCCCATCGAATTCGTGTTCAACACGCCGTCGCACCATCGCGTCCATCACGGGTCCAACGAGCAGTACCTCGACACCAACTACGGCGGGATACTGATCGTCTGGGACCGGATCTTCGGCAGCTTCCGACCGGAACGCGAGAAGGTCCGCTACGGGCTCACGAAGAATATCGACACCTTCAACCCGGTACGGGTCGCCACCCACGAATTCGCGGCGATCCTGCGTGATCTACACACCGCGCGCGGCTGGCGCGAACGGGCGGGATACGTGTTGCGCGGGCCCGGCTGGAAACCGGCCGACACCTCCGCGCCAGGACCGGGCCTCGCGGAACCGGCCTGATGTCGGCTTCGTCACGTCGAACCGCGTCTGCGCGTCAATAATCCGGCGGCCCAGCCGATCAGGAACATCACCAGCAGGATGAGCCACATCGGCGCCGTGATGTCGACGAGCAGGATCTCGATGGACACCTTCGCGCGGTTCTCCACCACGAAAATCACAGCGAGCACGGTGAGTCCGAGCGCCAGCCACTGGGTCGGCGAGATCCGGGAGAACAACGAGCGTTTCTTCGTCTCGGCCATATCCGCTCCCTTCGTCGCCACGGGTCCGACCTCCAGGTTCGTCGCGGGCGAAGTGGGGTACCTCACCCGCGAGGGGTGATCCGTGCCGCGTCGGCAACCTCGCGTACGCTCCCGATATATCTGCGGTTTGCCTGAAGTGTGCCCGGTACGGCATCGTTTTCTTGGTTCGTCGGAAATTCGGCAAACCCGGCTCCGGAATCGGGTCGGGTGCTTACGGCGGGGAGTCCTGGGTGTTCACACAGACATCGACGGTGACGCGGCGGTCCGACGCGACCCACCGACACGATCTGGATGGGCTGCGCGGTGTCGCGATCGCGCTGGTCGTGGGTTTCCACATCTGGATGGGCCGGGTCTCCGGCGGCGTCGACATCTTCCTCGTCCTGTCGGGCTTCTTCTTCACCGGCATGCTGTTGCGCCGGGTCGACGCCTCCGACCGGGTCGCGGTGTGGCAGACGCTGCGCCGTACCGCGCGCAGGTTGTTGCCGACGCTGGTGGTGGTACTCGCGGCCGTCATCGCGGGCACGGTCTTGGCGCGGCCCTACACCCAGTGGGGTGACATTTCCGCGCAGACGCTGGCTTCGGTCTTCTACTACCAGAATTGGTATCTCGCGCACGCCGAATTGAGCTACGCCGCCGCGGACCCGTCGGTGAGTCCGCTGCAACATCTGTGGTCGATGGCGATCCAGGGCCAGTTCTACCTCGCCATGGCGCTGCTGGCCGCGGTGTGGGCGTGGCTGAGCCGGGGACGCGGGCCCGGACCGCGTCGGGCGAGCCTGCTCCTGGTGATCACGGCGCTCGGCGCGGTGTCGTTCTGGTACGCGGCACAGGGGTCGGGACGTCACCAGGCCTGGAACTACTACGATTCCGGCGCGCGCGCCTGGGAGTTGCTCGTCGGCGCGGCGCTGGCGGTGGCCCTGCCGTGGATCCGGCTCTCGATGCCGATCCGCGTGCTGGCGGCCGCGCTCGGCGCGGCCGCGGTCCTGTCGTGCGGACTGTTGATCGACGGCGCCGACCTGTTCCCCGGTCCCGCCGCGCTCTTCCCGGTGGGGGCGGCGGTCGCGCTGATCCTAGCGGGCGCCGGTCTGCCGCCGGGCGAGCAGCCCTGGCCCAACCGGCTGCTGGCGAGCCGGGCCTGTGTCGAACTCGGCAGCCTCGCCTACGCGCTGTATCTGTGGCACTGGCCGCTGCTCATCTTCTATCTCGTCGAAAACGGCAAGGCGACACCGGGTCCCGGCGGCGGACTGTTGATCCTCGCCTGTTCGGTGATCCTCGCGGTCCTCACCCAGCGACTGGTGGAGTCGCCGCTGCGGACGCGCGCGAACAGCGAGGTGAAGACCGAAGGGTCGCCGAGGTACCGCCGCGCGGTCGGCGTCACCGTCGTCGTCACCGGCGTGGCCGTTTTCGCGGGCGCCGTCGGCTGGCAGATGATGTTGCGCGCCAACCCGGCCCATCCGCCGCAGGCACTCGACGCGATCAGTTATCCCGGCGCCGCGACCCTGCTCAGCGACAGCGTCGAGCAGAAGCCAGCGGCCATGCGCCCGACCGTCTTCGAAGCGGAGGCGGACGCGCCCGCGCCCACCTATGACGGCTGCATCACCCCGAATCGTGAAGTCCGCGTGTGCACCTACGGCGACCCCGATGCCGCGCGCGCCATCGCCATCGTCGGCGGTTCGCATTCCGAACATTGGCTGCCCGCCTTCGAAATGCTCGGTAGCGAACACGGTTTCCGCGTGGTGACCTATCTGAAGGAGGGTTGTCCGCTGACGCTGTCGGATCAACCGTCCTACGCCGAATTCCCCTTCCCCGAATGCCGGGAATGGACCGAGGAAGTCCTCGACCGGCTCGCCGAGACCCGACCGGAATGGGTTTTCGCCCCGGGCACCCGCTATCGCATGCACGCCGACGGCGACGAGGTTCCCCCGGAATTCCTCGACATCTGGACGGCGCTGTCGGACCGGGGACTGCGGGTACTCGCGATCAGGGACACCCCTCGGTTGCGCCGCGACGGCATCATGTACCGGGCCATCGACTGTCTCGCGCATCGCGGGACCGCGTTCAGTTGCGGTGTCGAACGCACGACGGCCCTGGATCCGCAGAATCCCGCGGAACAACCCGCCTCGGCCTATCCCAATGTCTTCCCCTTCGACCTGTCCGACTCGATATGCAGACCCGACCGTTGCCAGGTGGTCGAGGGCAATATCCTCATCTATCGCGACGAGCACCACCTGACCGCCAGTTACTCGCGATCGCTCGCACCCGAACTCGGCAGGCAACTCGGCGCGCTGACCCAATGGTGGTGACCGTGCGCGGCATCGTGACTTCGGTCGCCGGGCGAATACCCGGCGCCTCGCTGGGTACTGTCGATCCCGTGAATGTGTGGTTGGGCCGGAAGTTCCACCGGGTGGGTCGATTCGACAGGGCGGTGAGCCGGGCGGTGGCCGGGATCCCGGTTTCCGCCGTCGACAGCGGCCTGCTGCGCCTGACCCGATCGGCGAACTACAGCCTGCTGTGGACCGGTGTCGCGGCCGCGCTCGCCGTCCAGCCGGGCGCCACGCGCCGGGCCGCGTTGCGCGGCATGGTGTCGGTGGGCGGCGCGAGTTTCGTCGTCAACGTGGTGCTCAAATCACTTGTCGCGCGACGCAGGCCCGCCGCCGAACTGCTGCCGCTGCCGCGCAGGCTGATCAACGCACCGACCTCGTCCTCGTTCCCGTCCGGGCACAGCGCGGCCGCCGCCGCCTTCGCGACCGCGGTCGCGCTGGAGAGTCCGCGCACCGCGCTCGCGGTGGCTCCGCTGGCCGCCACCGTCGCGTATTCACGGGTGCACACGGGGGTGCACTGGAGTTCCGATGTGGTCGTCGGCGCCGCGGTCGGCAGCCTGGTTGCCCTCGCCACCAGGCGCTGGTGGCCGGTGCGCGAATCCGATGAGGCGCAGGCCCGCATCGTCGCCGAGGTGCCGCGGCTCACCGAAGGCAAAGGTCTTGTGCTGCTTGTCAATCCGGTCTCCGGCGCACCGGGCTACGATCCCACCGAGGATGTGAAGGCCGCCCTGCCCGCGGCGACGGTACTGCGCACCGAGATCGGCCGCGATTGCGTCGAGCAGTTGGAGGAGGCGCTCGGCGCGCAGCCGGACAAGGCGCTGGCCGTGGGCGCGGCGGGCGGTGACGGCACCATCGCCGCCGCAGCCACCGTCGCCTTGCGCCACGCCCTGCCGCTGGTGGTGATCCCGACCGGAACACTGAATCATTTCGCCCGCGATCTGGGCGTCTACGACCTGCTCGAGGTCGTGGACGCGACGGGCGCGGGTGAGGCCGTCGGCGTCGATATCGCCGGGGTCGAACTGGAGACGGACGAGGGGACTCGCACGTTCCACTGGATCAACACCGCCAGTCTCGGCGCGTATCCGGATCTGGTGCGGCGGCGCGAACAGTGGCAGGACCGGTGGGGCAAGTGGCCCGCTTTCACCGCGGCGCTCATCGTCACCTTGCGCAAGTCCGAACCGATCCGCGTGCGCCTGAACGGGCAGTGGCACGACCTGTGGTTCGTCTTCGTCGGCAACAGCGCCTACCACCCGCACGGCGCGGTCCCCGCCTTCCGCTCACGCCTCGACGACGGATTGCTCGATGTGCGCTGGCTGCGCGCCGATCTGAAATTCTCTCGCACCCGCGCGGTGCTCGCGCTCATGCTCGCCGCCATCGGCCGCAGCAAGGTCTACAGCGAGAAACAGGTGAACGAACTGATCGTGCACCTGAATGCCCCCGAGTCCGTCGCCGCCGACGGCGAGGTCCTCGGCGAGGCGAGCCGACTGCGATTCACCGTGGCGGGGCAGGTCGCGACCTATCGACGTGACGAGGACAATCCGCGCTGGGCGACGCGCGCGCGTCCGCATCATCGCAGGCCGCTGGCTCGGCTCTGGGATTTCCGACGCGGAAGGCCGCAGAACCGGGACCTCGATTAGGCGGCGGATCGCCGCCCCGACCTCTCCGCCCTTGCGCGGGTGCTTACATCATGATCAGCTATCTTTCAGCTATCGGCAGATCCACCCGACGCGGGGAGTTGCCAGATGTCCAAACGGAAGATCCTGATCATCGCGGCGCTGGCCGCCACCACGCTGGGCGCGAGGGAGAACGTGGCGGCCGATCTGCCACTGCCCTATTTCGGCACCGCGGGCCAGGTCATCACCGTGGTCGCCGACTCGCCCGGTGCCACGACCGCGACACTGACCGCCTGGCAGCGACGTCCGGACGGCTGGCATACCGAGATCGGCCCGGTCCGGGCCTTCGTCGGTAGCGCCGGGGTCGGACTGACCGCCGACAACATCCCGCGCACACCGGTCGGGGTGTGGTCGCTGACCGAAGCCTTCGGCATCGAACCCGATCCCGGCACCGCGTTGCCCTACCGGCATGTCGACACCTCGGACTGGTGGGTTTCCGACGCACGCGCCCCGCAGTACAACAAGCACGCGCGCTGCTCGGCGGGTGGCTGCCCCTTCGACGAGGCCATCGGCGAGAACCTGGGCGAGATGGGACCGGTCTACGACTACGCCGTGGTGATGGACTACAACCGCAACCCCGTCGTCCCGGGTCTCGGCTCCGCGTTCTTCCTGCACGTCACCGACGGAACGCCGACCCTGGGATGTGTGGCGATCGGCGTGGACGAACTGCGCGACATCATGCGATGGCTGGATCCGGCCCAGCGTCCGGTCATCGACATCGGGATCGCGCGACGTCTATGGTGAGCGGACCGCGGGCGCATCGGTCCCGCGCAGCGCGTTTCCCGAGGCCCCGCCCCGCTCTACACTGAGCGGCGTGCGTTGTCGAAGACTGATCACCCTCGCCCTGTTCGCCCTGCTCGCCGTCTCGGGAGGGGCCGCGTGCACCGTCGAGGGACCGGGAAGCAGCGCCGACTGTCATGTCAGCGGGTGCACCGTCACCTTCACCCGCGGTGTGGACGCCAAGGCCAGTGTGCTCGGCATCGACGCCGAACTCGTTGCGGTGAACGGTAATACGGTCACCTTGAAGATCGCGGGCCAGCAGGTTCTCGTCCCGGTCGGCGAGACACAGCCCGCGCAGGGGCTCGATGTCACCGTGCAGGAAGTCACCGACGAGAAGGTCGTGATCAAGCTGTCGACGGGTATCACCACCACCGGCTGATCACCGCGCGGGGATATCGTCTTCTCCCGCGTCGGCGCTCTTGTCGGACAACGCTTCCCGCGCGGTGTGGTCGATGCGCGGATCGTCGGGCACGTCGTAGCGACGGATGTAGAGACTCAGGAACGCTTGGACGGTGGCCGTCGCCGGAATCGCGAGCAGCGCGCCGACCGCGCCCAACAGCGCGCCGCCGCCGAGTACCGCGAGCAGCGCGACCGCCGGGTTGACGTCCACCGTGCGGGCGGTCAGGCGCGGTTGCAGGATGTAATCCTGGAACAGCTGGTAGACCACGACGAAGATCAGGATCCATACCGCGTCGATCGGGGATACGGTGAGCGCGACCAGCACCGGCAGGATTCCGGCGATATAGGTGCCGACGGTGGGGACGAACGAGGCGATCACCCCGAACCAGATGCCCAGCGCGACGGCGTCGGGAATGCCGAGTAGCGCCAGGAAGAACCCGTGCGCGATCGCCGAGATCGCGGCGAGCAGCGCGCGGCTGTACAGGTAGCCGCCGGTCTTCTCGATGGCCAGATCCCAGGCGCGCAGCACCGCGTCGTGACGCCGGGGAGGCAGCAGCGAACAGATCGCGCGGCGCATCCGGGGACCGTAGGCGGTCAGGTAGATGCTGAACAGCGCGATCATCAGGAATCGGACGAGTCCGCCGAGAATCGTATTCGACAGTCCCCAGGCATTGTTCGCCGCGCGTTCGGCATACGCGCTGATGACATCGGAATCCTTCAGCAGCCGTTCCCGCAATTGGGTCACGGTGAAATCCTGATCGAAGGTCCTGTTGATCCATTCGACCGATTCGTTGAGCAACCGCGGCGTTTCCCCGACCACATTGTCGACGGTCTCCACGAGCAGGATGCCCAACGCGGCGCTGAATCCCACCAGGCAGGCGAACAGCACCACGAAAACCAGTCCGGTCGCGAGACCGCGCGGCATGCCACGCGCCGCCAGACCGTCCACCGCGGGTTCCATCGCCAGCGAGACGAAGAAGGCGACGAGCACGACGACGAACAATCCCAGCAGCCGGTGCACGGCCCAGGTACCGAGTTCGTAGGCACCGAGCAGTACGAAGGCCAGCGCCATCGCCCTCGGCAACCAGGGCGGCATCCGACGCGCTCGATCCGCCGTCCGGGACGCGGACGGGCTAACGACGACGGATTCCTCGTCGGCAGGCGGATCGACCACGCAGCCCAGTGTCGTCCAGTGACCTGCGAATTCCCGGTTACGACTCGCGTCGGACCGCTATCGCCGACCTACGCCCGCGGTCACTGCGCCACGTCGACGCCGTACCCGCGTGCCAGTGCCGCCAAGCCGTCGGCGTAGCCCTGCCCGAAGGCGCGCAGCCGCCAGCTGTCACCTCGCACGTAGATCTCCGCGAGCAGCAGCGTGCGTTCCTCGGTGGCCGCGTCGAGGGTCGCCCGCGCCACCGTGCCGACGTCGGCACCGGGGGCGAACTCGATCTCGATCGCACCGATATCGCCGAAGGTGACCCCGGCACCGTCGAGCGCGGCGGCGAGAACGACCCGCACACAATGCTCGGGCAGGCGATCCAGCGACACGTCGACGGATTGTTCACTCGGCCCGTCGGCGTTGAGGCGGATGCCCACGGCCTCGGGTTGGTTGTAGAAGACGAAATCATCGTCACCCGATACCTTTTCGTGGCCGTCGAGCAGAAAGGCGACCACATCCACCTCCCAGTTCCGGCCCTGGATCCACGACGCGCGCACCGTCCAGGTGTCACCGTGCACGACTGTCGGAAGATCCATCACATGTCCGGGCCCGAGTACCACCGGCGGAGGCGAATCGGATACGGCGGACCGTCGCGGCGGTTCGAACGGCATCGCGCCGGAGAGCTCTCCATCCTCTCCGGGCGGTGGCGACGGTTCGGGCAGCTGCGGGGTCGGAGCCAGCGCGAGCAGTTCGGGGCCGTGCACGGGCAGGCCGAGTTCGACAGCCTTCGCCAGCCGGTGATCGGATTCCGCACCGGGCAGGGTCAGCACATCGGTGACCCGGGCGGACATATTCACCGCGGCCGAACCACCCAGCTCGCCTATGCGCGCGCGGATCGCCGCCGCCTGCGTATGGGATCCGCCCAGGACCAGGAAACGGCGGCCCGATAACGGTGCGTCCGCTCGGTCCTCCCGGCCGCGCCGTGAGGCCGCGGCGGGATCGTCCTTGCCCCGACCGGGCCGGACCTTCTCCAGCAGCGTGCGGAATTGTCGTTCGGTCAGCACCGGCGTCGCGTATTCGACGGCTCGGCGTGCCTTGCCGGTCCCGGAATGTGGCGTGTTCGTGACGAGCGCGCTCGTCTGTCTGCTGACCGCGCCGGTGACGTCGAGTCCCGCCGCTTCCGCCTCGGCGACGAGGATTTCGCGATCGACGCTCGTCTCACCGGTGAACGCGATCTTCATGCCCTGCACCAGAGGTTCACCGGCACCCAGTCGACCCGGATAGGTGTAGAGGCAGGGTTGTTTCGGCCCGGTGCGCGATGTTCGGCGGCTCCAACTGTCCCGGTAGTTCTCCTTGGGCGGGCAGGCCAACAGGGGCGGCGCGACACCCAATCGCGCGGCGTCGGCCACCAGTGCGCGCAGCACACCCGCCAGCACGCGGGTGTCGTCGAGGGCGTCGTGCGCCCGTGTCTGCGCGATGCCGTAATAGGACGCGAGTGTCGCGAGTTTGCAGTCCGGGACGGGCAGACAGACTCGCCGTGCGAGCGCCAGGGTGCACAGCCGACGACCCACCGGCAGGACGTCGCCCGTGAGATCGAATTCCCTGGCGAGGAATCCGTAGTCGAACCGGGCATTGTGCGCCACCATGACCCGGCCGGTGAGCAGTTCCGAGAGTTCTTCACGCACTTCGGCGAACGCGGGCGCGCCGCGTAAGACCTCGCGGGTGAGGCCGTGTATGTGCACGGGTCCCGGATCGCATCCAGGATCGAGCAGGGTGTGGAATTCGCGGGTCACCCGTCCCGCGGTGTCGAGGGTCAACGCCGCGACCGAGAGGACGCGGTGCTGCGCGGCCCGCAATCCGCTGGTCTCCACATCGACCACGGTGAAAGACCCGAATCCCGCGTCGAGGGACACCTCACCAACATTCGCCATCGGCTGCATGAGCATCGCATCGCGCGGGCACCCGAAAATGTTGCACCGCACGGTGTGTCACTCGACCGATGGTCAATCCTGTATCGCGAGCGCCTGTCTGATCGTCAGCCTGCCCTGGGTCTGCATGAGTGAGCGGCGGTAGATCTTCTCCGCGACGACGACGATGCCGTAGGCCGCGACAGCCATCAACGCCAAGGCCACCAACGGTTCCCACCACGCGGCGGTGCCGTCGGCGAGCCTGCTCGGCATGGCGACGATCGACACGACCGGGACGTAGGAGGCGACCACTCGGCCGGTGCCGGTGAGGAATATGCCCGCGAACAACACAATCATGATCAGGATCGACAGCGGTGTCGCGGTGGAGTTGAGGTCCTCGCTGCGCGTCGCGAGTGATCCGGCCACGGCCCACATTCCGGCCAGTGCCAGGAATCCGACGACGAAGAAGACGATGAACCAGCCCGCGGCGCCGCCGATCCGGCCTACCTGGTCGGCGCGTCCGGTGGCGGCCAGGCCGACGAGTCCCGCGCCGACGAACAGCGTCAGCTGCGCGAACGCCATCGCGGTATTGCCCGCGACCTTGCCGATGAGCAACTGCCGCAGCGGAATCGCGCTGGCGAGGATTTCCACGATGCGATTCTGCTTCTCCTCGATGACGCTCTGCGCGATCGACATGCCGAACAGCACCGACGCCATGTAGAACAGCAGGGCGAAGACGAAGGCGACGATGCGTGCCAGCGCCGGGTCGACCGCGCTCTCGTCCAGCAGGTCGTAGGTCACCCCGCCGCCGCGGCCGAGTTGTTCGAGCGAGGTGCCGGAGGCCTCGGCATTGCGCTGCAACGCGATCTGCTGTGCGGCCGCGCCGAGATAGGTGGCGGCATTGTCGTCCTCGGCGGATTTCCCGATGAGCCGCCAGCCCGAATCCGTCGGCACCAGCCCGACGTCGACCTGCTCGTCGCGTACCTGTTGTTCGGCCGCGGCGATATCGGCGACCGGGCGGGCGGTGAAGGCGACGTTCTTGTCGGCGCGATCGGCGAGCGTGTCGGCGGTGCGCAGCACCTGCTCGGTGTCGGCGCCGACCACCGCGACCTCGATCGTGTCGGTACGTCCGGTCACCAGGGTGCTGATCACCAGCGAGGCGACGATCGCCGCGATCGTGACGAGCGTGGAGATCAGGAAATTCCGATCGCGCAGTTTCACCGCGATCTCCCGCGCGGCGACGATCCGCCACACTCCGCGCGGGGCGCTCACGCGGTCACCTCGCGGTAGATATCGGAGACCGATTGGCGCACCTCGGCCAGTTCGCGCACCGAACCGCGGGCGAGCGCCGCGGTGAGCAGGTCGTCGGTACTCGCTCCGGTCAGTTCGAGCAGCGCGGTCGCACCGTCGACCTCGAGCACCCGCACCCCGGCGAAATCCTCCAGCCAGCCCGCGTCACCACCGAGCGCGAGCCGATACCTGGTCGTGCCACGCGCGCGCAGATCCGCCACCGATCCCCGCCCGACCACCCGGCCCGAGGCGAGAATCACCAGCTGATCGCACAGCCGCTCGACCAGATCGAGCTGATGCGACGAGAACAGCACCGGAACCCCCTGCCGCGCATAATCTCTCAGCAGCTCGGCCATGGCGTCGACGGCGCCGGGATCGAGACCGGAGAACGGTTCGTCCAGGATCAACAGGCTCGGCTCGGCCATGACGGAAGCGGCGATCTGCACTCGTTGCTGATTGCCGAGCGACAGGGATTCGAGTTTGTCCCCGCCCCGGTCGCCGAGGGCGAAACGTCGCAACAGCTCATCGGCCCGGCGTCCGGCATCGTCGGCGCGGACGCCGCGCAACCGAGCCAGGTACACCAGTTGATCGCGGACGGGCTGCTTCGGATACAGACCGCGCTCCTCCGGCATGTAGCCGAACGAGCGACGATCATCGACGGTCACCGGCCTTCCCCGCCACCGCACCTCACCCCCGTGGGTGGCGAGTACGCCCATGATCATCCGCATGGTGGTCGTCTTACCCGCCCCGTTGCCGCCGACGAATCCGGTGAGCGCTCCCCCCGGCACCTCGAACGACACATCATCGACCGCCACCTGTTCGCCGAACCGGCGAACCAGGTTCGCGACTTCCAGCATCGAGTCCCCTATCCGCGTCGATACACTCCACCCTACCGAGCGTCGGCGTCGTCGCGGCCCGCTGCCACGGGCCCCTCACAGGCGACGCGTCGAGAAAGTAAGGTAAAGTAAAGGTAATGTGGAGTTAAGCGTTAGGGCGTGGGGTGAACGTTGAAGTGACACCGCTGCCGGGAATCGGTGTGCGTAAAGACTTTTCATTGAAGGGCGTTCGTCGCCGGGTCGGGGTGGTCGACCACAAGGACGGCACCATAGATCTGATCTTCACCACCGAAGCGGATCCGGATACGACGGTGCAGATCCCGCTGTCGGGCAACGAGGCCAGGGTGCTCGCCAATCTGCTCGGCGCACCCCAGCTGGTCGCCCAGCTCCGCGAGGAACACCGGGATATCGAAGGCGTGAACACCAGGACGCTGCCGGTCCTCCAGGGTTCGCCCTACGACGGGCGCACGCTCGGTGAGACCGAGATGCGGACCAGGACCAGCGTCTCCATCGTCGCGGTGATGCGCGCCGGTCAGGTACATCCCTCCCCCGGACCCGATTTCGTGTTCACCGCCGGTGATCTGCTGATCGCCGTCGGCACCGCGTCGGGCCTGGACGCCGCCGCCGAACTCCTCGCGGACGGCTGAGCCGCCGATGGTACTGGAAGGAACCACGCTGGCACTGATCCAGTTGGGCGCGGTCTTCTTCGGGTTGGGCGTTCTGGGCCGCGTCGCGGCGAAAATCGGGTTGTCGCCGATTCCGTTGTATCTGGTCGGCGGACTCGTGTTCGGCACCGGCGGCCTGATCGAACTGCACGAAGTCGACGAATTCATCCATATCGCCAGCGAAATCGGCGTCGTCCTCCTTCTGTTACTCCTCGGCCTGGAATACACCGCGGCCGAATTGGTCACGGGGATGCGAAGATCGTGGCCGGCCGGTCTGCTCGATATCGCGTTGAACGCCACGCCGGGCGTCATCGTGGCCCTGATGCTCGGGCTCGGATTCACCGGCGCGATCGCCCTCGCCGGGGTCACCTACATCTCCTCCTCCGGCATCGTCGCGAAGGTGCTCAACGATCTCGGCAGACTGGGCAACCGCGAAACCCCGGTCATCCTGTCCATCCTGGTCTTCGAGGACCTCGCGATGGCCGCGTATCTGCCCGCGCTCACGGCCGTGCTCGCCGGGGTCGGTTTCGTCGCGGGACTCACCACGCTCGGTATCGCGCTGGTCGCGGTGACCGTGGTGCTCGTGGTCGCGTTGCGCTACGGCAAATACGTCTCGGCCGTCGTCGCCAGTGACGACCGCGAGATCTTCCTGCTCAAACTGCTCGGCGCGGCGTTGCTCGTCGCGGGTCTGGCATCGGCGGTGCAGGTGTCGGCGGCGGTCGGCGCGTTCCTGCTCGGTATCGCCATCTCCGATTCCACCGCGCACAACGCGACGAAAATCCTCGAACCGCTGCGCGACCTGTTCGCCGCGATGTTCTTCGTACTGTTCGGGCTCAGTACCGATCCGTCCAGTATCCCGCCGGTGCTCGGCTGGGCGATCCTGCTCGCGGTCGTCACGACGGCGACCAAGATCGGCACCGGGTGGTGGGCCGCCAAACGCACGGGCGCGAGTCCGCTGGGCCGGGCCCGCGCGGGCACGGCGCTGGTCGCGCGTGGCGAATTCTCCATCGTCATCGCGGGTCTCGCCGTCACCGCGGGCGCGCTGCCCGCCGAATTCGCCGCGCTGGCGACCACGTATGTGCTGCTCATGGCGATTCTCGGACCGATCGCGGCGAGGGTGGTCGAACCGATCACACGGTGGCTGCTCGACCTGGCCGCGCGACGTCGGACCGACCCCGTTCCGGACTGACCGAACACCGTGCCGCCCGGCCCCGATGAATATCGGGTCCGGGGTCCGTCTTCACCTGCGACCCCACCGGATACCGGTGGCGCACGCAGTGAGAGGCGGCAAGCATGGAGACGATCACCACCCCGGCCGGAATCGAGATCGCGTTCGATCGGTACCCCGGCGACGACGCGGGAACGGTCATCATGATCGGCGGCGCGTTCAGCTTCCGGAAGTTCCCGAAGATGGAAGAGATCTCGCGCGCGCTCGCCGACGAACACGGGCTGACCGTCCTCAACTACGACCGTCGCGGTCGCGGTGACAGCACCGACTCGCCGGGGGTGTACGACGTCGACAACGAGATCGACGATCTCGCCGCACTCGTCGAGGCGGCCGGTGGCTCGGCATCGCTGTTCGGATGGTCGTCGGGGGCGGGCCTGGCATTGCGCGCGGCGGCATCGGGGCGGGTGCCAGGTATCACGCACGTGGTCGCCTTCGAGCCGCCGTTCGTCGTCGATCACGACAATTTCGTGCCGGGGGCCGAGGTCGGCGCGCGCTTGCGCGAGTTGATCGCCGACGGCCGTCGCGCCGAGGTCGTGCGCTTTTTCATGACCCGGGCCATGGGGATGCCGCGCTGGGTCGTGGCGCTGATGCGGGTCACGCCGATGTGGAAGGATCTGCTCGCCACGTCGGGCGCGACCGCGCACGATTGGGCGATCATGGAGCCCTTCATGCGGGGTGAGGCGCTGGTGGCCGCCGACTGGGCGGGAGTCACCGTACCGACGCTGGTCATCTCCGGCGCGAAGAGCGACGCGCTGCTGCGCACCGCCGCCCGCGCGATCACCGCGGCGCTCCCGAATGCCACCCACCTGGAAATCGCCGGGTTGAGCCACAACCCGAAGGTGAAGCTCATCGCGCCACACGCGGGCGCTTTCCTGACGGGGACGACAGCACACGGGGATTCGGTCGCCCCCGAGCACGCCTGACCGACCGATCGGCCACAACGACGATGCCAAGGTCCACCTCGAGCAACAGGGCTAGGACCGTTGCGGCGCCGCGGCGGCCAGCTCGTCGACGGTCCCGGACATGATCGTGCGGATGTGGGCGGTCAGGTGCTCGAGGGGCCAGTCCCACCAGGCCAGCGCGAGCAGGCGGTCCACCTCGGCATCGCTGTAGCGGCGGCGCAGCAGCCGCGCCGGATTGCCGCCGACGATCCCGTAATCGGGTACGTCGTCGACGACGACCGCGCCGGACGCGACGATCGCGCCGGAGCCGATGCGCACTCCCGGCATGACGGTGGTCCCGTTGCCGAACCACACGTCGTGGCCGACGACGGTGTCCCCGCGCACCGGGAGATCCACCAGCAGGTCGGTGTGTTCGGCCCACGATCCGCCCATGATGGGGAACGGGAAGGTCGACGGACCGTCCATCCGATGGTTGGCACCGTTCATGATGAAACGGGTGCCGGTCCCCAGCGCACAGAATCTGCCGATGACCAGCCGCTCGGGTCCGTAGTGGTACAGCACGTTGCGCGCTTCGAACGCTGCCGGATCGTCCGGGTCGTCGTAGTAGGTGAACTCCCCCACCTCGATCAACGGCGAGGTGATCAGTGGCCGCAACAGGATGACGCGCGGCTGGTCCGGGATCGGGTGCAGGACGGTCGGATCGGCGGATGGCACCGGGCGGCTCCTCACTTCACGTGCGACGACTGTCGGGTCATCATGGCCGATCGCGGCCGCGCACCCCGTCTCAGCCCGGCGCGATCGCCGTGATCAGCGTGCGGTTGGCGGAGGTGCGGGTGGTGATCAGCTGGGTGAAGGTGTTCGCCTCCTCGCCGGGAACCTGCTGCGTGAGGCGGACCCGCCACCGGGTCTGACCTTCGGTCCCCTCGGCGGGGGTGATCTCCACGCAGTACAGGGTGCCCATCGGCACCTGGTTGATACCGCGCTGGATCTGTTCGGCGAGCGGGACGAGGGAATTCTCCGCCACCACCGCGCGCGCGGCGAAACCGGAACGCTGGACGTAGTAGGCACGTTCGAAGGCGAGGATCGCCGAGGGTCCGTCGGTGGTGCCGCCGGGATCGGTGCCGGAGACGATGCCGGGGGCGCGGCGCTGTTCGCATCCGGGGGTCGCGATGACGGCGGGTTCGCCCGGCGCCGGGCCGGTTCTGGCGGCGACCGTCGACGACGGCCGCGCGCGAGCACTTTCGGTTGCGGCCGGTCGCTTCTTGTCCGAACCGTGCAGCGCGATCAGGACAACGGCGCCCAGCGCGACGACGATGCCGACCCCGATCAACGCACCGAGCCATCGACTGCCGCCGCTACCCTGCTCCTGAGTGGTGCGACGCGGACGGCGCAGGGCGACACCGGGATTGCCCCCGGTGCGATCGACGATCGACGGGACGCGAATCTCCGGATCGTCGTCGGGCGGCGGTTCGACGTCCTCGTGACGGGCGCGCGGTGGCGGCTCGACGATCGGTTCCGGCACGGGCCTGGTCCGCGCGACGGGTTCGAGCCATTGCTCCCAATCCCCCGAACGCCCCGTGTGATCGGAGGCCGGACCGGGATCGGGCAGCGGCGGTTCCGCCGGATAGTCGGGCGTTTCCGCGAGCGGATCCGCGGCCGCCGGACCGGTGCGAACCGGCGGCCTGCGTCGCTTCTTGGGCTGTTTCTTCACCGGCTGGCGCAGCATGGGCAAGCCGGTGTCGAACGGGTTGTCCGGACCGGGGCCCGGACTGCCGGAATCAGACGAAGTCATCGCCGAAATCGCCGATGACGGCGGCCGGGACCGTCACGGGTTCGAGATCGAGCCCGCCGGCCGGAACCGTCACGCCGAGCTGGCCGTCCTTCGGTTTGTGTTCCTGGTCGTTGCCGCCGGATTGCGGCGGCATGGCGACACCGCCGGTCGGCCCGTGCTGTTGCGTGGGTTCGGGCACGGACGGGCGCGGCGTCGCGCCGCCGTTGTTCTGCGGACTGTTCGCGCCGAAAGGCGCCTGCGACAACGGCGCGGGCCTCGGATCGTCGGCGACGGAGGGATCGTCGCGGCCCGGCTGGACCAGGGTGCTGCGATTGTTCGGGGTGCCCGCCGGACCCGTTCCGCCGAAATCGAATTGGCCACCACCGGGTTTTGACCCGGTTCCGGTTCCGGTCCCCGCACCGTTGCCATCACCAGTGGTGCTGCCGGGATGGATCAGCTCGGGAATCGCCTTGTCGATGACCTTGTCCACCGAGGCCGCGACGGTATCCATCGCGTGGGTACCGACCTCGACGATCTTGTCGATGAGGTGGGTGCCGATATCCACGCCCGCGCTGATGCCCGCGGTCCCCAACTGCACGCCCGCCGAGATCAGCTGCTGCTGCAATTGCAGCCGCGCCGCGAGCACCGGATCCATCTGCTGCACATTGACGTTCTGCGTGCTGCCGCCGGTGGCGCCGCCGGGGACGTATTGCAGCGTGCCCTGGGTCTGGGACCGGTTGTCGTAGGTGGTCTGGTTCGTGTCGAAACCTGCGGGCGCCGACACCGTGACCGGCCCGGTACTGCCGAGCTGCCCGGTGAGATTGTCCATCTGCGAACGGGTGGACTGCACGGTCTCGATGGCATCGCGCAACGCCTGCGCACCGCGCTCGACCACCGCGTCGGTATCCGGCGACGCCGTGGCGACGCTGAGGATGCGGCGGGCGTCCCTGCGGAAATCGGCGATGATCTCGTCGACCTTCGCCGCCCCGCGCGAGGTGGTGGTCTGCGCGTCGGAAAGCACCGCGAGATAGGCCGGTCCGCGATCGGAGATCTCACCGAGTTCGGTCTGGGTCGTCCGCAGATTCGGGATCGCGGCGTCGGCGGCTTTGGAGGTCCACGTCGATTCCAGCGCGTGCAGACCTTCGCGATGCGGAGTCTCGGTATCGGCGGTCGTCGTCGACGCCGCGGACAGCGCGCCGGTGATGGCCTGGTTCGGGGTGCCGACACCGGTGCCGAGTGAGGCCCGCAGTTTCAGGATGGGCTCGACGAGCACGGCGACCAGCGGCGGATCGACGGAGGGATCGAGGGTTCTCAGCGAACTCGCGTCGCTGTCGGAACCGCGTTTGCGTAACCGCCTCATGCCCATTCCTCTCCGGTCCTGGCCAACCCGCCCGCGGTGTCGGCATCCAGGTCCTGCATATCGGCGCTGTAGGCGCGCAGCACCTGGCCGTAGGTCGCGACCAACTGGCCCGCCGTCGACAAGGCCCGCGAATGTTCCGCGACGGCTTCGGTGAACCGCGCGGCGAATTCGGCGCCGACCAATCCGAGATCGGCGGCGAGTTGTTCCGGGCGCACGGCCTCGGCCGCCACGGCCGCCGCCGAGGCGAGCTGCTGCGACACCCTGTCCGCGGTGGTGGTGTAGGCGGCCACCGCCGCCGGGTCGAGATTCAGCGCGTCCACTGTTCCCCCTTCACCGAAACCGGCAATTCCGAAACCCCATATCCGAGAATCGACAACTCGGCGTCATCAACAGCGCGGTGTCATCGATAGCGCAGTGTCATCAATAGCTCGGCGTCGCGGCATGATTCGACACAGCGAGCGTACCCGTGAACGCCCCTCCCGTGCGCCCGATCCCCGGAGTCCGGGCAAGTTCCGGCCCGCTCACGCGCCCCCGGGCCGCCCGGTTTCACCCGGCTCCACAAGGCACGACGCCGATTGCCCGGCGCATGCCGGACAGGTACGCCGGTACCGAACGAGACCGGAGAGTCCGGGTCGGGCCGACGGGGCCCGGTGGTGGCGACGGATTTGCCGATGGTCGGGAACTCTTGCGCCACAGCGTCGTCGGCATCGACTTCCGGTCCGGAGTTCCGGCATTGTGGCGTGCGCCACGGCCGGATCATCCCGCGACAGTCAGATCGCGGATCTCGCTTCGAGGTCCGGACGCTCGACCGCCGAGGACGCGGCATCGACACGGCGGTTGTCGAAATGATCTGCCACGGCGGTCAGCACGGCCGAACAACTCGCGTCGAGGACGAGGGTGGCGAGATCGTCGGCGCGGGTATGGCCGCGATTCAGGATGACCACGGGTTTGGCCTGTTTGGCGGCGTGGCGGGCGAAGCGCAGGCCCGACATCACGGTGAGCGAGGAACCGGCGACGAGCAGCAGGTCGGCGTCATCGAGGAGGGCGAACGCGGCGGCGACCCGCTCGCGCGGGACGTTCTCGCCGAAGTAGACGATGTCGGGTTTGAGCATGCCGCCGCAGTGTTCGCAGTCGACCATCCGGAAATCGGCGGTGTCGGCGATGATCGCGTCCGCGTCCGGGGCGACCTCGACACCGGTGACCGCCATCCGCTCCCCGAACCCGGGATTGGCGGCATCGAGCCGGTCGGCCAGTGACATGCGGGAGATGAGCGCCCGGCAGCCGAGGCAGCACACGCGGGCGTAACTGCCGTGCAGGTCGAGCACCGTGCGGTGCCCGGCCTTGGTGTGCAGCAGGTCGACGTTCTGGGTGATCAGACCGGTCACCACACCCTGACGTTCCAGTCGGGCCAGTGCTCGATGCCCCTGATTCGGTCGCGCGGCGTCCATGTGCCGCCAGCCGATGTGGTTGCGTGCCCAATAGCGCTGCCGGAACACCGGGTCGCCGACGAACTGCTGATACGTCATCGGGGTGCGCGGCGGCGAGTCGGGGCCGCGATAGTCGGGGATTCCACTGTCGGTCGACACGCCGGCACCGGTCAGCACCGCGATCCGGCGGCCGTCGACCAGCGCGAGCAGCCGCGCGATCTCCGGTTCGGCGAATTCCGACATGGAATTCAGGGTACGGCGACCCGACGAATCCGCCGCTCGCGCGGCCACGGACCTGCCGACCCCGGGTGGGCGGATCTCGCGACGGCGACCTCGTTCGGCGCGGTCGGGATCACCTCCACCTCCCATCCTGCCTATGCAATGCACATCTGAAGGCTCAGTAATCGTGCAGATTGCTCAGTCATTCTGCTATCGGTTGTTCACCTGGCGCTTTGTGGGCAAGATGGCCGTCACGAGTGATCAACCACGTGATGCGCCCGACCGGCGCCCGAGCGAATGGGTGGATCCGCATGACCGACCTCACCGATCGCGCACCGATTCCCACCACCGACGACCTGGCCGACCGCTACCGCGTCGGTGCGAGCACGACCGTGCTCACCGGCGTCCAGGCGATCGCCAGGCAGTTGGTCGAACAGCATGTGCGCGATCTGCGTGCCGGGCGGCGCACCGGTACCTTCGTGTCCGGCTATCAGGGCAGCCCGCTCGGCGGTGTGGACAAACTGTTGTTCGGCATGCCCGAGGTGCTCGCCGAACACGACATCGCCTTCACCCCAGGGCTCAACGAGGAACTGGCCGCGACGTCGGTTTTCGGCAGCCAGGCCGTGCTGCCGGGCGACGCCGCGACACACGACGGCGTGGTCGGCGTCTGGTATGGGAAGGGACCGGGGCTCGACCGCGCCACCGACGCCCTGCGCCACGCGAACATCTACGGCGCGAACCCCCACGGCGGCATGCTGCTGCTGGTCGGTGACGATCCCGCGGCGAAATCCTCGACGGTGCCGGTGGCCAGCGAACGCTCACTGGCCGCGATGCATATCCCGGTGCTGTTCCCGCGCAATGCCCGCGAGGTGATCACCATGGGATTGCACGGCGTCGCGCTCTCGCGCGCGAGCGGCTGTGCCGTCGCGCTGAAGATCGTGGCCGATGTCGCCGACGGCGCGTGGACCGTGGACGGGTCGGTGGGCGATATCGACATCGTCGTCCCGGCCATCACCCGCGACGGACACCCGTTCACCTACCTCCAGCGTCCGATGGCGGCCCCCGCGGCCAGTGTCGCCGCAGAGGCCGATCTGCTCGGCCCGCGCTGGGACCTGGTCAAGGCCTACGGCGCGCGCAACGATCTGGACGTCATCGAGGTCGATCCGGTCGACGCCACGGTCGGGATCGCCGCGGCGGGAACCACCTTCGACGCGGTACGCCAGGCCCTGCTCGATCTCGGCGCCGACGACGCGGCGCTGCGCCGCGCGGGCATCCGGTTGCTCCGCATCGGCATGCCCTATCCCCTCGGCCCGCAACGCGTCAGGGAATTCGCGACCGGGTTGAGCTGCCTGATCGTGGTCGAGGAGAAGTCCGCCTTCCTCGAGTCCCAGATCCGCGACATCCTCTACGGCACCGTGGCGCCGCCGCGCGTCCTCGGCAAATACGACGACGACCTCCCGCTGTTCCCCCTCGACGGCGAACTCACCGCGGCCCGCGTCATCGCGCCACTGCGCCGGGCGCTGGCCGGTCGGCTGGAGATGAAACGTCCACTGCCGCCGCCGCTCACCCTGTCGGTCCTGCCCGCCCAGCGCACCGCCTACTTCTGTAGCGGTTGCCCGCACAACCGGTCCACCGTGGTCCCGGACGGCTCGCTGGCCGGTGGCGGGATCGGCTGTCACACGCTGGTGACGATGTCGGGCCGCGCCGACAACCAGGTGCTCGGACTGACGCAGATGGGTGGCGAGGGCGCGCAGTGGATCGGGCAGGCCCCGTTCACCGGTATCTCGCACCTGTTCCAGAACCTCGGCGACGGAACGTATTTCCACTCCGGGCAACTCGCCGTGCAGGCGTGTATCGCCGCAGGGGTGAACATCACCTTCAAATTGCTGCACAACGAGGTCGTCGCGATGACCGGCGCGCAGCACGCGCAGGGCGCGCTCACCGTCCCCGCGCTGACGCACCGGCTCGCCGTCGACGGCGTCCGCCGGATCGTCGTCTGCACCGACGACCCGTCCAAATACCGCGCGCGCGATCTGGCGCCGGGAACGCTGCTGCGACACCGCGATCAGCTCGACGAAGTCCAGCGGACGCTGCGCGAGATCCCGGGTGTCACGGTGCTGATCTACGACCAGCACTGCGCCGCCGACGCGCGCCGCGGCCGCAAGCGGGGCACCATGCCGGCCCGGCGGACCAGGGTCGTCATCAACGAGGCGGTGTGCGAGGGCTGCGGTGATTGCGGCGTCAAGAGCAACTGCCTGTCGGTCCAGCCGGTCGACACCGAATTCGGCCGCAAGACGCGGATCGACCAGACCGCCTGCAATACCGACTACAGCTGTATGGACGGCGATTGCCCGTCCTTCGTCACGGTGGAGCTGCCCGAACCCGGGCGCGCGACGCGGCGACGCCGCCACCGGCAGGAACCGCCGATGCTGCCGGAGGCGGTGCGTGAGGCACCCGCCGCCACCCAGAACGTCTTCCTCGCCGGGATCGGCGGCACCGGCATCGTCACCGTGAATCAGGTGCTCGCGACCGCGGCCCTGCGCGCCGGATACGAGGTGGCGAGCCTCGACCAGACCGGGCTGAGTCAGAAGGCCGGACCGGTCGTCGCCCATCTGCGATTCGCGGCGGGACCGCTGGAACCGGCGAATCGGCTCACCCCCGGTTCGGCGGATTGCGTGCTCGCTTTCGACCTGCTCGCCGCCGCGGACCCGAGGAATGTGGTCTACGGGTCGGCGACGACGACCGTGTCGGTAGCCTCCACCAGTCGCACGCCGACCGGGCCGATGATCTACGACACCGGCGTCACGTATCCCGACACCGGTGAACTGCTCGCCCGGCTCGGCACGGCCTCGCTGGCGCTGCGCTCCTTCGACGCGCTCGCCGCCGCCGAGACGCTGTTCGGCGACACCGCCGCCGCCAATTTCCTGCTCGTCGGCGCGGCGTACCAGCTCGGTGGACTTCGGTTGCCCGCCACCGCGATCGAGGAGGCCATCGGCATCAACGGCGTCGCGGTGAGCACCAATATCGCCGCGTTCCGCTGGGGCCGCGTGGCGGTGCAACGGCCGGAGGATTTCTCGGCGGCGACGGCCACTCGACCGTCGCGGCGCACCGAGATCACCGTCCCCGCGCCGCTGCTCGACGGGCTCACCGCGACCGGGGAGACCCGCCGCCGGGCCGAGTTGCGCGCCGGAGAGCTGATCGGATTCCAGAATATCCGCGTCGCGCGGCGATACCTGAGTGTCGTCGAACACGCCTGGCGGGCGCAGCGGTCGGTCACCGAGCGCACCGAATTCAGCGAGGCGGTGGCGGCGGGCCTGTACCGGTTCAGCGCGTACAAGGACGAATACGAGGTGGCCCGCCGCCTCATCGATCCGGAATTCCGGGCCGAGGTCGGCGAGCGTATTCCCGACGGCGCGAAACTCACCTATCGCCTGCATCCGCCGATCCTGCGCGCGATGGGCAGACGCACCAAGATCGGCATCGGGCCGCGCGGGCACTTCGCCCTGCGGGTGCTGGCCGGAGGGAAGAGGTTGCGCGGCACCCCGTTCGATCCGTTCGGCTACGCGCGGGTGCGCCGGGTGGAACGGGAACTGCTCGCGCACTACACCGCCATGGTGACCGCACTCGCCGACGAACTCACCCCGGCGAACTACGACCGCGCGGTACGCGCCGCGGTACTGGCCGAGACCGTCCGCGGATACGAGGACGTCAAACTCGCCGCGGTCGCCCGGTACCGCGACGGTCTGCTCGAACTCGGGATCGACCCGCCGCGGATCTGATCCGCGGCGGGGTCAGCCCGCGCAGATGGACCCGACCGCCTCGGTGAGCACGGTCAGCCCGTGGTCGATCTCGTCGTCGGAGATGGTCAGCGGCGGCATCAGTTTGATGACCTCGTCCTCCGACCCCGAGGTCTCGACCAGCAGTCCGCGTTCGAAGGCGATCCTGCACACCTTCGCGGCCCGCGACGCGTCCTCGAAGACGAGACCGTGTACCAGTCCGCGCCCCCTGGTGGACAGACCGCTGTGCGCGCCCGCCACGTCGGCCAATGCGGCACGCACCCGTTCCCCTTTCGCCAGGGTCGAGGATTCCAGCGCACCGTCGGACCAGTAGTGCTCCAATGCGACCCGCGCGGTGACGAAGGCCGCGTTGTTGCCGCGGAAGGTGCCGTTGTGCTCGCCGGGGGTCCACTGGTCCAGTTCCGGCCGGAACAGCACCAGCGCCATCGGCAACCCGTAGCCACCGATCGACTTGGACAGCGTGACGATATCCGGGGTGATACCGGCGACCTCGAACGAGAAGAACGGCCCGGTTCGCCCGCATCCCATCTGCACGTCGTCGACGATCAGCAGAATGCCGCGCGCCGAGCACAGTTCGGCGAGGCTGCGCAGCCAGTCGGCGCGCGCGACGTTCACCCCGCCCTCGCCCTGCACCGTCTCCACGATGACCGCCGCGGGTTTGTCCAGGCCGGAGGAAGAGTCGTCCAGGGCACGGCGCATCCATCGCAATTCGGACTCGTCGCCGAGGTATCCGTCGTAGGGCATCGACGCCACGTGGACCAGCGGCACCCCCGCGCCCGCGCGTTTGGCCGCGTTGCCGGTCACCGCGAGCGCGCCGAGGGACATGCCGTGGAAGGCATTGGTGAAATTGAGAACCGACTGCCGCCCGGTGATCTTGCGCGCCAGTTTGAGCGCGGCCTCGACGGCGTTGGCGCCGGTCGGGCCGGGGAATTGGACCTTGTAGTCCAGACCGCGCGGCGCGAGGACCAGGTCGCGCAGCGATTCGAGCAGGGCGCGTTTGGCGACGGTCGACATGTCGAGCGCGTGCGTGATGCCGTCGCCCATGATGTAGTCGATCAGCGCCCGCTTCATGACCGGGTTGTTGTGCCCGTAGTTCAGCGAGCCCGCTCCCGCGAAGAAATCCAGGTAGTCGCGACCCTGTTCGTCACGCAACCAACTGCCGCTGGCGGTGTCGAAAACGGTGGGCCAGGATCTGCAGTAGCCGCGAACATTCGATTCGAGTGTTTCGAAAACGGCCATCTCGGCGACAGTCATCGGCGACCCTTCCTGTCGTGACGAGCGGTTGTGCCTTGTCAGAGCGGCGATTGCGCCAATCTGAAGTGACTGTGTTTCTAACACTGACGCGTCAGGTGTGCAGCAGTTTTCGAAAAGACGCGCGGAATCCTTCCGCGTGTCCGCGTCGCCGCACTAGAGTTGACTCCTTGTGCGCGGCGGTGCTGAGGGGGTGGAATGGCTTGCCGTGGCCATGCGCGCCCGGCGAACGGCGCGGGTGTACCAACAACTCGCCGTCGCCGGATTCCGCCGCCAGTCCCAATACAAGTTGGCGATGTTCGCCGGCCTGTTCACCAATTGCGTGTTCGGGCTGGTCCGTGCTGCGGTGATGGTGGCGGCCGTACGGGCCGCGGGCGATTTCGGCGGTTACGACGAAGGCTCGATCGGCGCCTACGTCTGGCTGTCACAAGCCCTGCTCGGCGCGATGCAATTCATGGGCCCGCCACTGGAATTGGTGGACCGGGTCAAGAACGGCGATATCGCGGTCGACTTCCTGCGCCCGGTCGACGTTCAACTGTCCTATCTCGCCACCGATCTCGGACGGGCCGCATGCACATTGATCCCCCGAGGTATACCGAGCGTCGTCTTCGGCTATCTCACTTTCGGACTCGCGATGCCGCATTCGCCATGGCCGTATCTGGTCGGCGCGATCTCGGTGTTACTCGCGGTGGCCCTGTCGTTCCTGTCGTTATTCGCTGTTGGCCTGATCGGTTTCTGGGTGGTGGAGACCCGTGGCATACGGGTGCTATACCAGATTTGCGGCACGTTTCTGGCCGGGCTGTTCGTGCCGGTCCACATGTTCCCGGAATGGCTGCGCACCCTCGCGCACGCCACCCCGTTCCCCTCGATCCTGCAGGCGCCGATCGATATCCTCTCCGGTCGCGTACTCGGTTCGGAGGCGATCGGGGTCGTTGCCACGCAGATGGTTTGGGTGGTGCTGATCGGCATCGTGGGTCGGATACTACTGGCGGCGGGCCGCCGCAGGCTGGAGGTGCAGGGTGGCTGAGCTTCCGCTGGTGAGTACACCGGCAGGCACCTGCCTCACCCCGTACATCGCGGTGCTGCGCTCACGCATGCGCGCCCAGCAGTCCTACAGATTGTCCTTCGCCAGTGAGGTTTTCAGCGCCTTCCTGATCGGGCTGATCGAATTCGCCGAAGTCTGGGTCATCTTCCACACCGTGAAGGTGCTCGGCGGCCTCGATCTCGACGCCGCGCTGCTGCTTTTCGGCCTGAGCAACACCACCTTCGCGCTGGCACAGGTCATGGTCGGCCACCTCGATTCCCTGCCGACACTGATTCGGCTCGGCACCCTCGACGCCTTCCACCTGCGCCCGCAACCGCTGCTGCTGCAACTCATCACCAGCGATATCTCCTTGCGCCGCCTCGCGCGCGCCGCCGTCGCGATCGCGGTGCTGACACTCGGGCTGACGCGCAACGATATCGACTGGGGGCCACCCACCGTCGTCCTGCTCGCGATCACTCTGATCGGCGGGATCCTGATCTTCGGCGGGATCTTCGTCTGCGCGGCCGGACTGCAATTCTTCCTGATCGACGGCGCCGAACTGACGAACAGTTTCACCTACGGTGGCTCGTTCGCCGCGATGCAGCCCGCCTCGGTCTTCCCCCCGCCGCTGAAAATCCTGTTCGGGTTCGCGATCCCGGTGTCGTTCACGGCGTATCTGCCGACCATCTGCCTGCTCGGACTACCCGGTCCACCACTGTTGCCGTCCTGGCTGGCCTGGTGGACCCCGGTCGCGGCGATATGGGTTTGGCTGCTCGCACTCTGCTTGTGGCGAATCGGTACTCGGCACTACCAGGGAGGCGGCGGGTAAGCGTGGCGGCCAGCGACTTATCGGACACGATCATCGATATCGAGAATCTGACAAGGGAATTCACCCTCTATCGCCGGAACGGCAAGAAATGGCGCCGTACCCGCGACACCCTCACCGCCGTCGACGGCATGACCTTCCGGATCGAACGCGGCGCCGCCGTCGGCTACATCGGAGCCAACGGCGCGGGGAAATCCACCACCATCAAGATGCTGACCGGCATCCTGGTGCCGACATCGGGCAGCGTGCGCACCTGCGGACTGGAACCGGTGCGTCAGCGGCGCAGACTCGCCTCGCGGATCGGCGTCGTGTTCGGGCAGCGGTCCCAGCTGTGGTGGGATCTGCCGCTGCGCGAATCCTTTTCGATTCTGGCCGCCATCCACCGACTCGACCCGGATATCACGCGCAAACGCACCTACGAACTGGTCGAACAGCTGGAAATGGCCGAGACGCTCGATACGCCGGTACGGCAACTGTCGCTGGGGCAGCGGATGCGGGCCGAGGTCGCCGCGGCCCTGCTGCACTCACCGGAACTGGTGATCCTGGACGAGCCGACCATCGGCCTGGATGTGCTGTCCAAGCAGCGACTACGTGAATTCCTGCGCGCGGAACGGGTGGACCGGGGCACCACGCTGCTGCTCACCACCCACGATATGGGCGATATCGAGCGACTGTGCGATCGCGTACTCGTGGTCGACCACGGCAGCCTGGTCTACGACGGTTCACTGCCCGGTCTCGGCGCGACGGTCGGCGCGCGCCGAGTGCTCGTCGTCGACCTGGCCGAGCCGACCCCCGACCTGCTCGACCTACCGTGCGACGCGGAACTGCTCACCAGCGAAGGCGACGGGATGCGGCAGCGATTGGCCTTCGACGCGGAGAAGACGACGGCCGCGCGATTACTCGCCGCGGTCTCGGACCGGGCCCAGGTACGGGATCTGTCCATCGAAGAACCCGAAATCGAGGATATCGTCCGGCGGATATACGAATCCGCCCGCTGACAGCGTCAGCGGGCGGATCAGCACTATTCCTCCGGGGGCGGGAATCAGGGTTCGCGCGGCCCCTGGTCGAGCCGGAACGGCGGATATTCGTCGCGCAGCAGCCCGGCGTAGACCGATACGCGCAGCAGCCATCGGTTGGCGCCCATCGAGAAATCGAATGGCAAGCAACCACGACTTGACCAGTACCGATCCGCGATGCAGCCGCTCGGGATAATAGGGGAAATGTCCCGACCACGATCCGATACCGACATGCCAACGATCGAAACGTCGTCATCGATATTTCCGCGGACTCCGGTCACGCGCGAGGAACCACCGCCCCCGCCGAGTGCACGGATGTACGCCGCGCGACCGGTCAGTCGGGAGCCTGATCGGTCGTCGAATACAGGCTCACCTCACCGCTTTCGCTCAGGAAGGCGTTGACCAGCATCACCCGATTGGCCAGGAGCTGTTCGCGATCCGGCGCGGCGGTGGTGATGTCGATCTGCGGAATCGTCGCCCAGTTCACCACGTACCGCTCGGGCGGGCCGTCGTCGTCGGACAGCCGCGCCAGCCGGAAGACCGACACCGTCTTGCGTTCGATGAGGGTGCGCACCACCTCGGCGATTCGCTCGGGGTCTTCCAGCGCGAACAAGAAGCCGAACGTCAGCTCGGGTGAGGACACATAGGCGGGCACGAATACCGAGGCTAGCCGATCGCGGACCGGTCCGCAGCCGCCCCGCCGCCGGGATTGCCGCACGTGCGCTGGCATTCGATCCCCCGGAAATTCGCTACCGAAGCTCAGGAAATCGTGCCGACGTATCCGAATCGTGACGGACCATAACGATTTCCGCCATGCGCGAGATTCTTACGGCATATGGTTGCGCGGCCGACGGCCGTCGCGCTTTCCTGAAAGAGTCCCGATATTCGGGCCGCCTTTCTCGTCGCATCGTCGCGGATTTCCCGGTTGCTTCACCGTGCGGTGAACCGTGCGAGAGGCGGCCCGCGCGGGACTACGCCGGAGCCGAGGGATCGCCCCTCCCCGAAATCTCCCTCGGCCCTGGCGTATCCATGCTCGGATCATCACCACAGGGGCTGCGCCATGGCAACCGAACACACCGAGAACCGCATCGTCACAGGCGAACTGCCGACCCGATCGGCGCTGTTGCGCACCTTCCGCGCGCCGGGCGATCCCCGGCTGCGCGGACACCGGGTACTGGAGGCGGCGGGCGAACTGGTGGAATGCCACGAGAGCAGGCAGCGCGCGCTGCGAACCGCGCGCCGCCCCGGCGCGTCGAGCGGACGGGTCGCCGCGTGCGCCCAGCAGGTGGACGATATCGACCACCGCAGGGCCGAACTCGTCGGGCGGATCGATCGGTGGGTCGCGACGAATGTGGCGCACCGCGGCGGCGCGTCGCTGCATACCGAGACACTGGGCTCGGTGATCGACCGACTCGCGGCGAAATGGATTGTGGCACAACAGGCCGTCGGCCCGAAGGCATCGATCGACGCACCGCGTCCACTGCGGACGGACGGTATCGCCCATCTGGAATGGACCAGACTGGCCGAATTGGCGGACGGCTACCAGGATCTGATCACCGACGTGACCGAACACCGTCGTAGGCTGCCGGTCTGGTGACCGGCAGCCTACGGCTGGACTATCGGCGGTCGTCGGTGTCGGGCCGCACGGGTTCCGGTTCCGGATCGACGAGTTCGGTCTCCACGATCTCGGCGTCCACGAACGGGGTCGTGCTCGGCGCCTCGTCGACGGTGTCGTCGATGATCGAGGCGTCACCGGTCGCGTCGATCCCGCTCTCGCGGTCGGCCTCCGCGTCCTTGCGCGCGGCCGCGGCGGCCTCGTTCATCTCGATCGCGTCGGTGATCCACTCGCCGATCTCCCGGGTCACCTCGGCGACGGTACCCGTGATGATGCCGGCGATATTTCCGACATGACGGGCTCCGGAAGACGTCAATTCCTGAATCAAATCCTTGTTGCTCTCGAATTTCCCGATCATTTACACGCCCACTTCGGTCGCCTTCCGCTGACGCATCACGATAACACCGGGTGAGGGGTCCATCCTGAGCGCAGCGGGCAGGAATTCGGCGATTCTGGATTCGAACAGCGCGGGCGGCAGCGCGAGCTTGAAGATCTTCGACCACACCGAGCCGATCTGCTTGCCGAACGAACCGGTGTTGTACGGCAATCCGTACTTCTCGCACAGGTCGCGCACCTCCCCCGCGATCTCCGGGTAGCGGTTCGCGGGCAGATCCGGGAACAGGTGATGCTCGATCTGGTGCGACAGATTGCCGGACATGATGTGGAACAGCCTGCTGCCGGTGATATTGGCCGATCCGAGCATCTGCCGGACATACCACTCGCCCCGGGTCTCCTCGGCGGTCTCGTCCTCGGTGAACGTCTGTACGCCCGAGGGGAAGTGCCCGCAGAAGATGATCGAGTAGGCCCAGACATTGCGCACCAGGTTCGCGGTGACATTGCCCGCCAGCGTGCTCAGGAACAGCGGACCCGACAGCGCGGGGAAGACGACGTAGTCCTTGAGGACCTGACGTCCGGCCTTGCGCCACTGGCCCTTCAGCAGTGATTTGACCTGGTCCCACGACCGATTGCCGCGCACGATGTTCTCGACCTCGAGGTCGTGGGCCATCACGCCCCATTCGAACAGCATCATCAGCGCGAACGCGTAGACGGGATTGCCCAGCCGCGCGATATTCCACTCCTGGGCCTGGTCCATGCGCAGAATGCCGTAGCCGATGTCGCGGTCCATGCCGTGGATATTGGTGAAGGTGTGATGCAGGTAGTTGTGCGAATGCTTCCACTGATCGGCCGGGCAGACCGTATCCCACTCGAACTCGCGGGAATTCAGGTCCGGCTCACGCATCCAATCGTACTGGCCGTGCATGACGTTGTGGCCGATCTCCATATTGTCCAGGATCTTCGACACGCTCAGGGCGGCCACCGCGGCCAGCCAGACCGGCGGCAGGAAGCCCAGGTACATCAGGCCGCGGCCCGCGATCTCGAATCCGCGCTGCGCCTTGATGATCGAGTAGATGTATTCGCGGTCGCGTTCGCCGAGATCGGCGACGACGCGCTCACGCAGTTCGTCGAGCGCCTTGCCCAGTTCTTCGACCTGGTCGGGGCTCAGGACCAGCGGTCCGTCTTTGGTTTCGGTCAGAATGGTCATGTTCGAATCCCCTGTCGATTGATTCTCAGATGTCGATCTCGACGTCGCCCACGGGGGCGTTGATGCACAGCTGGATGGGCTGATCCGGATCACTGTCGGTGTCTCCGGTCCGCAGGTTGCGGGTGCAACCGGTGCGGCGAACCGCCGTGCAGGAGAAGCAGATACCCATCCGGCAGCCGAACTCCGGGCTGAGTCCGGCGCCCTCGGCCTGTTCGAGCAGACTGGCACCGGTGTTGTCGGCGCTGACCCCGCTGCCGGAGAAATTCACCGTGCCGTGCGCCGTCGCACTGTCGACGGGAGCGAGCGCGAGGGTGAACTCCTCGGTGTGCAGCCGGTCGGACACCCGCTCGGCCGCGAAGATCTCGCCCGCCGCGTCCATCAGCCGCTTCGGCCCGCAGACGAAGGTCTGCGCGTCGGCGAACCAGGGCGCTACCCGCACCAGCTCGTCGTAGCCGAAATACCCGCCGCCGCTGACTTCTACACATGCGCCGGTGGCCGCCGAGCCGATCGGATCGGTGGCGCGCCTGCCCGGATAGCGCAGTTCGATGCGGAAGTTGCGGTGCGAGCGCGCGATCGCGTCGAGTTCGTCGCGATGCGGGACGAGAACCGGCGATTTCGCGTAGTGCAGGAAGACCAGCTCGCCCTGATAACCCTCGGCCGCCAGCGTCCGCATCATCGACAGCACCGGCGTGATGCCGCTGCCGCCACTGATCAGCAGGATCCGGTCGGGGCGTGATTCGGGCAGCGCGAACGTGCCGTCGGCCGGGGCCAGATCGACCACCATGCCGACAGCGGCGTTGTGATGCAGATACTGCGACACCAGCCCGCCCCGGTGCGCCTTGACGGTCAACTGGATGTAGCGCCCGCGCCTGCCCTCGGGATTCACCGGCGAATAGCACCTGGTGTGACGCACGCCGTCGATCACCACGCCGATCCGGACGAACTGGCCCGCGGTGTGGCCGCGCCAATGCCGGGTCGGGCGCAGGGTGAGCGTCACCGATCCGGGGGTCGAGCGGCGCACGTGGGTGATCTCGGCCCGCATCTGACGCGCGGTCAGGGTCGGACGGACCAATTCGAGGTAGCGGTCGAGCGGGTGCGGCGTGGTCAGGGTCTGCACCAGGTCGATGAGATCCACCATCAGATTCTCCGTGCCTCTCGGGGGCTGCGGCGTGCTCCCACAATTTCAGTGCACGCCTGTACACTCAACTAGTGTGACTGATGAACGGGGTCAGGTGTCAACCGGCAAGTTGTGTGACCCGAACTACATCCTAGGAACGGACGTATGGTGAACGGATGTATGCTCACCGTGATGACTGAGCAGGCAGCGACCAGAAATGAGCGCAAGGAGCGCACCCGGCAGGCCCTGCTGGAGGGCACACTCGCCCTCGCCTCCGACCGCGGATTCGCCGCGCTCAGCCTGCGCGAGATCGCCCGGTCGGCCGGTATCGTGCCGACGGCTTTCTACCGGCATTTCGAATCACTGGAAGATCTCGGCGCGACCCTGGTCGACGACGGGGTGACCGCGTTGCGGCTGGCCCTGCGTGAGGTACGCCGCAATTCCGACGCGGGCCTGACCGATACGGTGCGGTTCGTCTTCGATCAGGTCGGCCCCAAACGCGACCTGTTCGGCTTCCTGACCAGGGAACGCCACGGCGGGTCCGCGGTACTGCGCCGTGCCATCGCCACGGAATTGCAGTTGATCGTGCGCGAACTCGTCGCGGACCTCTCGCGCGTGCGCGCGCTGGACGAGTGGAGTCCGCGCGATCTGGAGATCGCCGCCGACCTGCTGGTCTCCACGGTGACAGACGGCATCGCCGCCTATATCTCCGCGTCCTCGCGCGAGGCCCAGCACATCATCGACCGGACCGTCCAGCAGGTCCGCCTGATCTCCCTCGGCATGGGAGCCTGGTCACCGCCCAAACCGCGGTAGCGGGCCGGCGTTTCCCGGGAGCCGTGCGGCGGGTACCGTCGGCGAGCGCGCCGACCGTTCCACGATCGCGCGTCCGATTCCCATCGCAGCCGGAAATCACGCGGCCGCGCGCCACGACTGGATGCGGGTATGCCGCTTGCGCGTAGAACCGACGAGGTCAGGCGGGCCGGGACTCCGAGTCTGCGAGGCGGTCCGGTCCGCGTACCGGGAGCAGGACAACCAGTCCGACCGCGAGGACGATCAGTAGTCCGATGATGCCCGCCCGGTCGGCGTCGAAGATCCAGACGAAGAGGCCGAACAGCGCGGGCGCGAGAAACGAGGCGGCGCGACCGGTCGTGGTGTAGAGACCGAACAGCTGTCCCTCACGTCCCGGCGGCGCGATTCTGGCGAGGAAGGAGCGGGCCGAGGCCTGCGCGGGACCGACCGAGACCGTGAGCAGCAGGCCGAAGACCCAGAACAGCACCGGGCCCGAGACGACGAGCAGCACGGTCCCCCAGACCAGCATCGACGCCAACGAGACCACGATCACCACCTTGGGTCCGACCCGATCGTCGAAACGGCCCGCGACCAGCGCGCCGATCGCGGCGACCACATTGGCGGCGATGCCGAACAGCAGCACATCGGCGTCCGCGATGCCGTACACCCGCACGGCCAGTACCGCACCGAAGGTGAAGACGCCCGCCAAACCGTCCCGGAAGACCGCGCTGGCCAGCAGGAAGCCGACCGTGCGCCGGTCCACGGACCACAGTTCGCGCAGATCCCGCCACAGCACCCGGTAGGAGCCGAACAATCCGGCCTTGTCCGCACCGGGATCGGCTGTCGTATGCGGTATCTCGGGGACCGAGAGCAGTACGGGCAGGGCGAACACGGCGAACCAGACCGCCGCGAGGATCGCGACGAGGCGGATATTCAATCCGTCGTCGGTGGGCATCCCGAGCAGTCCCCGGTTGTCGCCGTCGCCGGAGATGAATCCGAAGTAGCAGATCAGCAGCAGGAAGATGCCGCCGAAATAGCCCATGGCCCAGCCGAATCCGGAGACCCGGCCGACGGTGGCCGGGGTGGAGACCTGGCGCAGCATGGCGTTGTACGGCACACCGGCCAGTTCGAACACCGTGGAGCCGAAGGCGAGCAGTACCAGGCCGAGCCACAGGTCGTTGTAGTCGTCGTGCACGAAGAACAGCCCGGTCATCGACAGGATCGTCAGCGCGGTGAGCACGGCGAGCGCGCGTTTGCGGCGCGCGGCGGCGTCGAAATACTGGCCGCTGATCGGTGCGGTGAGCGCGACGATGACGCCCGCGATGGCGATCGCCCAGCCGAGCCACGAGCTGGCGCTGATCCCGCCGGGCAGATCGTCGCCCACCGTGTCGGTGAGATAGACCGAGAAGACGAAGGTCAGGATGACCGCCTGGAAGGCGGACGATCCCCAATCCCACAGCCCCCACGCCACGATCTGCCCGCGCCCGGCGGCCTGCCCAATGGTCGCCTCGGCGTTCACCTCGGTCATGTCGCGCAGCCTAACGGGGATCGGGGCCCCGTACGGCGGCAACAACCGAGGACCATGTCGCGCTATGCACCTAATTGCATAGTACCGAGTGTTACGGCTATCCTGTCCGACATGGCCCTCGAGCACGCGTTGCTGGTATCGCTGACCGAGCGCGCCGGCTCGGGTTACGAGTTGGCGCGGCGCTTCGACAAATCGATCGGCTTCTTCTGGAACGCCACCCACCAGCAGATCTATCGCGTCCTCAAGCGCATGGAGGAATCCGGCTGGCTCGACGGTGTGACGGTGGCCCAGGAGGGCAAACCCGACAAGAAGGTGTATTCGGTGAACGAGGAGGGCCGCGCCGAATTGTCGCGCTGGATCGCCGAACCCACCGATACCGATCTGCCGCGCAGCGAACTCGGGGTGAAGATCCGTGCCGCCGCCCACGGCGATATCGCCGCTCTGCGCACCGAGGTCAACCGGCACCGCGACCAGCACGCCCAGCGACTCGAGGTGTATCTGCGCATCGAGAAGAACGACTTTCCCGCGCCGGAACAGCTCACCGGCACCACCCTGCACCAATACCTGGTCCTGCGCGGTGGGATTCGCGTGGAATCCGGATTCGTCGAATGGTGCGACGAAGTCCTGCAAGCCCTACGACCGAGTGCGTCAGCCCCGCACCCGGAGTGACGGAGAAAGAGTGAGATGACCTCCTTCCCCCACCTGTTCGAACCGCTCGACCTCGGCTTCACCACGCTGCGCAATCGCGTGGTGATGGGGTCGATGCATACCGGCCTGGAGGACCGCGCCTGGGATACCGGCAAATTGGCGGCCTATTTCGCCGAACGCGCGAAAGGCGGTGTCGGACTCATCATCACCGGTGGTTACGCGCCCAATCGCACCGGCTGGCTGCTGCCCTTCGCCGCGAAGCTGACCAGCAGGAACGAGGCCTACCGGCATCGCAGGATCACCCGGGCCGTGCACGACGCGGGCGGCAAGATCGCCATCCAGATCCTGCACGCGGGCCGCTACTCGTATATGCCGGGCAGCGTGTCGGCGTCCTCGATCAAGGCGCCGATCAATCCGCTGCGGCCGCGCGCGCTCTCGAGCCGAGGCGTCGAGCGAACCATCGACGATTACGCGCGCTGCGCCGCGCTGGCGAAATTCGCCGGATACGACGGCTGCGAGATCATGGGCGGTGAAGGCTATTTCATCAACCAGTTCCTCGCCCCGCGCACCAACAAACGCACCGACAAGTGGGGCGGGTCGCCGGAGAATCGACGTCGCCTCGCTGTGGAGATCGTGCGCAGGACCCGCGCGGCGGTCGGCCCGGAATTCATCATCGTGTTCCGGCTGTCCATGGCGGAATTGGTGGAGAACGGCCAGACATTCGAGGAGATCGTCGCCCTCGCCCAGGAACTCGAAGCCGCGGGCGCGAATATCCTCAACACCGATATCGGCTGGCACGAGGCCAGGGTGCCGACGATCGTGACCTCGGTGCCGCGCGCGGCCTTCGTGGAGTTCACGGCCAAGATCGCCCAGCGGGTGAACATCCCGGTCTGCGCCTCCAACCGCATCAATATGCCCGAAGTCGCCGAGGAGATCCTGACCAGGGGTGACGCCCAACTCGTGTCCATGGCCCGACCGTTGCTCACCGACCCGGAATGGGCGAACAAGGCGGCGGGCGACCGCGTCGACGAGATCAACACCTGCATCGCCTGCAACCAGGCCTGCCTGGATCACGCGTTCGGCCGCAAGACCGTCTCCTGCCTGCTCAATCCGCGCGCCGGACACGAAACCGAACTCGTCCTGCTGCCCACCCGGCGCACCAAACGCGTCGCCGTCGTCGGCGCGGGACCGGCCGGACTCTCGGCGGCGGTCAACCTCGCCGAACGGGGTCATCGGGTCGACCTCTTCGAAGCCGACGACAAGATCGGCGGCCAATTCGATATCGCCCGCCGCATCCCCGGCAAGGAGGAATTCTCCGAGTCGATCCGGTACTACCAACGGATGCTCGAGATCACCGGCGTGCACGTCCACCTCGGGAAACGGGTCAGCGCCGAGGAACTCCTCGCGGGCGGCTACGACGACATCGTGCTCGCCACCGGTGTGCGACCGCGTATCCCGGATATCCCCGGCATCGAGCACCCGATGGTGCTGTCCTACGCCGAACTGGTGCGCGACGGCCGTCCGGTCGGCACACGGGTCGCGGTCATCGGCGCGGGCGGCATCGGATACGACGTGAGCGAATTCCTCACCGTCGAAGGACATCCGACGCTCAAACTCGACGAGTGGAAAGAGGAATGGGGCGTCACCTCCGACGACGAGCAGGTCCGCGGCCAGCTCACCACCCCCAAACCCGCCCCCGCCGCGCGCGAAGTCGTTCTGCTGCAACGCAAATCGACCCCGTTCGGCAAGGATCTCGGTAAGACGTCGGGCTGGGTGCACCGGGCCGCGCTGAAGGCCAAGGGCGTCGAGCACGTCGGCGACGTCAACTACGAACGCATCGACGACAGCGGACTGCACATCAGTTTCGGTGAGAAACGCGCACGCCCGCAGCTCATCCCGGTCGACAACGTGATCGTCTGCGCGGGCCAGGAATCGGTGCGCGACCTCGAGGAACCGCTGCGCGCGGCCGGTGTCGCCATCCATCTGATCGGCGGCGCGGACCTGGCGGCCGAACTCGACGCCAAACGCGCGATCGATCAGGGCACCCGGTTGGCGGCACGTTTGTAGCGGGACCACACGGCCACGATGGCGTCCCGTTGCCTGCGCACGGGCCCGCGACGGCATCGCCTAGGCTCGCAGCGTGAGCCTGCCTTCCCCCTCTTCCGAGAACCGCGCGGTCGTCACCGGCGCGTCGTCCGGTATCGGCACCGCCCTCGCCACCGAACTCGCGGCGCGCGGATATTCGCTGATCCTCGTCGCCCGGCGAGGTGAGCTGCTGGACAAGCTGGCGCAGCGGCTCACCTCGGCGCACGGAATCACCGCCGAGGTGCGCGCGGTCGACCTCTCGGACCGGGCCCAGCGCGGGCCGCTCGCCGAGGAACTCGCGGCGCGCGATATCGCCGTGCTGTGCAACAACGCGGGTGTGGCGACCTTCGGCGCGGTCGCCGACCTCGATCCGGCGTTCGAGCGTTCGGTGATGGAACTCAACGCGGTCGCGGTGCACGATCTCACCCTCGCCGTCCTGCCCGGCATGATCGAACGCGGTGGTGGTGGCATCCTCATCACCGGCTCGGCGGCCGGGAACATGCCGATCCCGAACAACACGACCTACGCGGCGAGCAAGGCCTTCGCCAACAGTTTCTCCGAATCGCTGCGCGGTGAACTGCGCGGCAGCGGCGTCAACGTCACTTTGCTCGCACCGGGCCCGGTGCGCACCGACAACCCCGAGCAGACCGAGGCCTTCGTCTCCGACAACAAGGTGCCCGAATTCATCTGGGTCTCGGCCGAGTACACCGCGAAACTGTCGCTGGACGCCCTGGCGCGCAACAAGATGCGCGTCGTCCCGGGACTGCTCGGCAAGGGGATGAGCGTCGCGGGGCAATTCGCTCCGCGCGCGCTGTCCGCCCCGATCGCGGGCGCGCTCTACAAGCGCCTCGGCAACTGACCGAGCACGGGACCGACATCCCTCTCGCCTCCCGGCTCAGACGACCGGGGTCACCTGCACCGACGTCTGAGCCACCCGGACCGCCGCGAGCGCGTCGAGCCTGCCGAATCCGTATCTGTCGCTGCGCCCGTCCGGTCCGTAGGCCCCACCCTGCGGATCGATCTTCTCGCAGGAATCGCGGAGCAGATCCTTCACCCGATCCGAGGTGAGATCCGGCTGCACCGACAGCATCAGCGCCACCACGCCCGCCGCGCCGGGGCAGGCGCTGGATGTCCCACCGAAACTGTTCGTGAAATCACCGGTCGCGTCTCCGTCGGCGACACGACCGGAGTTGTAACCGTCGCGCCCGTGCCGATCGACGGTCCAGATCCCCGTGGTCAGCGGTTCCGGGTGGCCGAACGGCCGGTGACCGAAATCGCTGCTGGGGAACGCGCACCACACGGCTTTGCCGAAATCGCTGTATACGCTGCGCTTTCCGGTGTCGTTGCAGGCCGCGACGGCGATCGCCTTCGGGAAACTCGCGTAGCCGTCGTTGTCGACCGATTCGTTGCCGTTACCCGCCGCGAACAGGATGACGCAGCCACGCCCGCCCCGGCCCGTGGTGAGGGCGTGTTCCATCGCCAGCCGCGTGCTGGCGGGCAGGGCGACGACCCGGCTGTGTACCGGGTCGTTCGGCTGGAACCACGCGCCGTCGGCCGGACCCCAGCTGCACGAGATGACATCGGCCCCGTGGTCGGCCGCCCACTGGAACGCCTTCGCCTCCGCCTGTGAACCCAGCCCCGAGGCGAGGCGGACCGGCATGAGCTTCGCCTCCGGCGCGACTCCGGAGGCCCCGACCGTGCCGTTCGCGCAGGCGACCCCGGCGCAGGCGGTGCCGTGATTGTCCCCCGCGTCCGGACCGGTGCCGAAGCTGTCCTTCGGGCGCGGATCGTCGGTACCGGTGGTGACATCGCGTGGCGCGACCACCTTCCCCGCACCGGCGAACTCGGGATGATCGATGTCGACTCCGTCGTCGACGACGGCGATCGTCACCCCCGCCCCGCGCGTGACCGCGTGGGCCGCGGCTACATTCGCGTGCGCGTCGACCGATTTCCCGCCGATCACGGCGGCCTGGAGATGCCACTGCTGGGGAAAGATCGCCTTGCGCGAACTGCGCCGGATGAGTTCGGGATGGCAGTACAGCACGTCCGCGCGGGCGAGCAGGGCATTCGCGATATCGAATACCCGCTGGCCCGTCCCCTCGGGCGCGGCCACGAAGAACGCGTTCGCCGCGTAACCCACCTGCTCTCGGATCCGCAGCCCCGCCTCGTCCAGGACGGCGCGGCATCCCCGCGGATCCGCGTCGTCGACGAACTTCACGAAGATGTTCTCGGTGTACAGCACCGGCTCCCCGGTACCGGGATCGACGAGGACATGTCCGGCGAAACGCACCTCCGGGGCCGCGTCGAGCACCCGTTTGCGTTCCGCGACCGACGGCGAGTCCGCGGGCAGCCGATACACCTCGACACCGGCGTCCGGATAACGCACGACCAGGCGCGCGTCGTCGAGTTCCGCACTCAGCGGTGTACGCACCGATCCCGACCGGTGCGGTATCCCCGGTCCGCTGTGCGTCCTGACCACGATCAGGTCCGCACTCTGTTCCAACTCGAAACCGGGTTCGTCCTTCGTCCCGAAATTCGCGGTAGGCACCATGACTCCCTTCGTCGCATGGTCCGAACACCGTGAATCTATCGCCGGTTCGCGTCCGGGGCACGGGTACCCGGTTCCACCGCGGTGGCGTCAGCGCTTGCGGGTGCCGAACAGGCTGCGACTGATCTCGCGGCCCGCCGCACTCGCGGCCGAACGCAGGAAACTCTTCACCGCGGGGTTCTTCATGATGCGCTCGGCGGCCGAATCCTGATCCGCACCCGCCGCCGGACGGCCGGGCGGGGGCGGCGCCTGCGGATCGTTAGCGGCGGCGGCTTCTATTTTGGCCGTGAGGATTTCGTAGGCCGACTCCCGGTCCACGGTCGCCCCGTATTTCGCCGACAGTGCGCTGGACAACGCCCTCGACCTGATCGCGTCCGCACCGATGGTGTCCATCAGCGATCGCGGTGGCCGGATCCTGGTCCACGCCACCGGGGTCGGCGCGCCGCGTTCGGAAAGCACCGTCACGATCGCCTCACCGGTGCCGAGCGAGGTCAGCGCCTTCTCCAGGTCGTAGGCGCCGGTTTTCGGATAGGTGCGCACGGTTTTCGACAGGGCCTTCTGATCATCCGGGGTGAAGGCGCGCAGGGCGTGCTGGACGCGCGCACCCAATTGGGAGAGAACGGGATTCGGGATATCGGTGGGCAACTGGGTGCAGAAGAAAACGCCCACCCCCTTGGACCTGATGAGTTTGACCGTCTGTTCGACCTGTTCCAGAAATGCCTTGGAGGCATCGGAGAACAGCAGATGCGCTTCGTCGAAGATGAAGACCAGTTTCGGCGCGTCGACGTCGCCGACCTCGGGCAGCGTCTGGAACAGATCGGCGAGCACCCACATCAGGAAGGTGGAGAACATCACCGGCCGCGCCGCCTGGGCGCCCAGTTCGAACAGGGTGATGACGCCTTGGCCGTTCTCGGTGCGCAGCAGGTCGGCCGGATCGAGTTCCGGCTCGCCGAAGAAGGTCTCACCGCCCTCGGCCTCCAGATTCACCAGCGCGCGCAGGATCACCCCCGCCGTCGCCGCCGACACCCCGCCGATGCCCTTCAGATCGGCCTTGCCCTCGGGGCTGGTGAGATGGGTGATGACGGCGCGCAGATCCTTCAGGTCCAGCAGCGCGAGTCCCTGTTTGTCCGCCCAGTGGAAGATCAGCCCGAGCGTGGATTCCTGGGTGTCGTTGAGCCCGAGCACTTTACTGAGCAGCACCGGCCCGAACGCGGTCACCGTGGCGCGGATCGGGATACCGATGCCGCCGGTGCCGAGCGAGACGAACTCGACCGGGAATCCGCTCGGTGTCCAATCCCGCGCGCCGGTCTCGGCGGCGCGCGCGGTGAACTTCTCGCCCGCCTCGCCCGGCTGCGCCAGCCCGGACAGATCACCTTTGATATCGGCGAGCACGACGGGAACACCCGCGCGCGAGAGTTGTTCGGCGATGCCCTGGAGTGTCTTGGTCTTGCCGGTGCCGGTCGCACCGGCGACGAGTCCGTGTCTGTTCAGTGTGCGCAGCGGAATACGCACCGCCGCAGCGGGATCCACCTGTCCGTCGACCACGACGGTGCCGAGTTCGAGGGCGGCGCCGTCGAACGCGTAGCCCGCGGCGATCTCCCGGGCCACCGACAGATCGGCGGCTTCGGCGGCGGCCTCGGCCGATACCTGTCGCCGGTCCGCCACCGTCGCGGCCTCGGCGGCGCTTTCGGCGCGCGCCGCGGCCCCCGACGCCCCGAATCCGACATCGGCCCCCGAGGCGACGGCGGCCTCCTGTTCGATCAGTTCACGTTCGGCGGCCTCGGCGGCGGCCTGCGCCCGCGCCGCCACCCGGGCGGCTTCCTCGGCCGCCTTGCGAGCCGCCGCCGCCTTCTCCTGCGGGCTCGGTCCGCCCGCGGCCGCGTCGCCGGGTGGATCATTCCGCGGTACGTCCATGGCACGTTCTCCGTCCGGATCCGACCCGCCGTGGCGGGTTTGCTGTCGCACCGAAACATCTGTCGAACTCTGCTGGCGAACTCCGAGGGAAAGCCTATCGCCGCAGCTCACGTTCGCCGGGATAACCGCCCGGTGACGGCGGGACCGACCTGCGCCGCCGCGCGAATCGGGCACAGTAAGGTTGCCCGGGTGTCCGACAAACTAGTGGTGTGGATGGATTGCGAGATGACGGGGCTTCGCCTCGACAGCGACAAGCTGATCGAGGTGGCCGCGCTCGTGACCGACAGTGACCTCAATATTCTCGGTGACGGCGTGGATATCGTGATCCACGCCGACGACGAGGCGCTGGCCGCCATGCCCGCGGTGGTCGCCGATATGCACGCGCGATCCGGGCTCACCGAAGAGGTGCGGCGTTCCACCGTCACCCTCGCCGAGGCCGAACAGCAGGTGCTCGACTACGTCAAGCAGTTCGCGCCGACCGCGGGAACCGTTCCGCTGGCCGGTAATTCGATCTCCACCGATCGCGGCTTCATCGCCAGGGATATGCCCGCCCTCGACGGTCATCTGCACTACCGGATGATCGACGTGAGTTCCATCAAGGAACTGTGCAGGCGCTGGTATCCGCGCATCTACTTCGGCCAGCCGGAGAAAGGGCTGACCCACCGCGCGCTGGCCGACATCAAGGAATCCATCCGCGAACTCCAGTACTACCGCCGCACCGCGTTCGTGACGCCTCCCGGCCCCTCCACGACCGAGATCTCCGCCATCGCGACCGAGCTGAGCGGCGGGCCCGCCGCCGGATCGCCGCAGCACAACGGCTCGCCGGACGCCGATTAGGGACTAGCGGGGGTGACACGCTAGTATCGAGCGCGCCGATGATTCATCGGCGATGGTGAGTGTAGTTCAGTTGGTAGAGCACCAGGTTGTGATCCTGGCTGTCGCGGGTTCGAGTCCCGTCACTCACCCCGAGAGGGCCCGGTCGAGATGCGAATCCCGACCGGGCCCTCCCTCGTTTCCGACCGGGCCGTCACCGGCTGTCCGACCGGGCACACATGCCGGTCCGGTCGAACCATTTGTCCGCGAACACCGTAGTGCCCCTGCGAAACTATGATGTGAAACGCAAACCCTCCTGATCGTGATACATATCCCCTCGAGGTCCGTAGACTTCCCTCACCGAGGCGCAGGCATCGGACACCGGTCGACCAGAAAGACAACAGTTCGTGATGCGTTCCGCGGTTATCGCAGCCTTCGTCGGGGCCTCCCTGCTCACCGGCACCACCGCCACGGCGGCCGTTTCCTCCACCGCCGGTACCGGTTCGGGTACGGCGACCACCGGATCGTCCAGTGGATCCGCCGGTGGAGCCACCACCACCGGATCCGGCAATTCCGGGTCGGCGACAGGATTGGAATCCCTGCTCTTCGGGGGTCCGTTGCTGTGCGCCGCGATCGGCAGCGCCATCAACGCCAATCTGACCTGCCCCGGCACCGCGGGCCCCAATATCCCCTGATTCACACCCCCGGGACATACCCCCGGGTCCAGAGACGGAAAAGGCTCCCCGCGGTGCGCGGGGAGCCTTTTCGCCGTCCGAGGCGGATCAGCGGATGTCGGCGTTACCCGCTCTCCACTCCGCCCACGGGATATTCCAGTCACCGAGACCGTCGGTTCCCGACAGCGTGCCGCCGCGGGTGTTCTTGACGATGGTGATGTCACCGCGCTTGGCGGTCTGGAACACCCACTGCGCGTCGGTGGGGCTGAGGTTGAGGCAGCCGTGGCTGGTATTGGAATTGCCCTGCGCGCCCACCGACCACGGGGCCGAATGGAAGAAGATGCCGCTGTAGGAGAGCCTGGTCGCGAAGTCCACCGGCGTCTTGTACCCGTCCGGCGAATTCACCGCCACACCGTAGGTCGAGGAATCCATGATGATCTTCTCGTGCTTGTCGGCCACGATGTAGACACCGTTGTCGGTCGGCGTGCTGTCCTTACCCATGGACGTGTCCATGGTGCGGATCACCTGACCGTTCTGTTCCACCACCACCTGCTTGGTGTTGTCGTCGGCGGTGAACACCATCGCGTCGCCGACGGTGAAGAACGAATGCAGATTGTCCTGGCCGAACAGGCCGTTGCCGAGATCCCTGCCGTAGACGTTGACGTCGATGGTGACCTTGGTGCCCGGCGCCCAGAAATGCTCGGGCCGCCACCGCACCTCGCGATTGTTCACCCAGTAGAACGCGCCCTCGACGGGCGGCTCGGTGGTGATCTTGATGGCGTCCTGGGCCGCCTTGCGGTCCGGGATGTTCTCGTCGAACTGCACCGCGACCGGCTGGCCGATGCCGACGATCTCGCCCTCGCCCGGGAGCAGGTAGGGATGGGTCTGGTTGTTCGGCGAACTGGTGGTGAAGCGCAGCGCGGTCGTGTTGCCACCGCCGAGACCGACCGCGTTGGCGGTCAACGTGTAGGACTTGCCGTAGCCGAGGACCTCGGTCGTCTCCCAGCTGCGACCGTCGGCGGCGAGCCTGCCGCTGACCGGATCGTTCTGCGCGTTGAACAACTTCACGTCGGTGAACTGACCGTCGTCGACCTTGAACGTCATCGGGACGCCCGGCGAGACACCGACATCGCCGTCCTTGACCGGAGACATCAGCTTCGGCTTGATCAACTCGGTGATCGGATTGCGATCGATCGCGACCACGCCACCGGTGCTGCCCGACGACGACGCGCACGCCGAAGCCCCCAGTGCGAGCACCGCGAGGACGGCAACCGGTCCAGCTAGCTTCCGCATCGACCAACGATGTCGACCTCGACCAATGCTCATATCCAACCCCGTTTCAAGTCCCGGCGCCCCTGTAGAGCACGCCGATGGCTTCGGATCCAAACCGATTGCTGCGCTCAACTCACCGCGCGGGCGGGATCGGTCGAGACCACGTCCAGCTATTGTGCCAGCCCGACGGGACCCTTCCAATGTGAAGATCGCCGCGCCGCGACCGGGTCCACCGGATTGATATGTCGCGGGGCCCTCGGTGTTAACACCGCCCGGCGACACGACATCCCCCCGCTCAACTGGCGATTTCACTTCTGCCACCTCCGCCTGTTAATGTTTGTCCCGCACCGGAACACGGGGCAGGCGCCATTAGCTCAATTGGCAGAGCAGCTGACTCTTAATCAGCGGGTTCGGGGTTCGAGTCCCTGATGGCGCACAATTAATTCTTCCCTCTACCAGCGATTTCGCTGATGAAGAGAACCGCGGGGCGATCGAACGATAGCGGGATCTGTAGCTTACGGCGACTCCCTCCGATCCCTCCCGAGAGCGCGGCCAGCGTTCCGAATCTGTGATCTACCACACGAACCGACCGGCACGTCCGGGTTCGTTCCGCCCGTGTAGGGCACGACTCCCCCGATTCTCCGCGAGCGAAAGTATCGCGCAGATCACGATGACGTCACCGACCGCTCGGCGGCAACCCCAGGGCGGGTCCTCACGTCACCGCACCGTGACCTTCACACCTCGCCGATCACGGTTGAGACACGAGACAGGCTCGGAACGGGCAAATTCCTGGCTTACTCGACAAAAAGTTCTGTGACCTACAGCACATGACGTTTAGGGGCAAACCCCCAGCATATGAGCATGGTTTCGGCGTCAACCTGGGCTTTCCAAGATCGCCAGCACCTCTGATTCACTTTCCGTTTACCTTGCGTTCATGTCTCGTGACCATTCTGCAATCAGGTCACAAACGACCTGGAGTTCGGTTCGACCGAGATTTCGTTATCAGCATTCGGAAACGACCGCAGAGTCCGATCCACGGCTCACGAACTTCAGCCTCGCGCTTCACCTTCCAGTGTGAAGCCATGCGCATCAGCGCGGGCCGGGACCGCGCACAGCGCACCGATGCCGAGACGAGATCGGCGCCCGGCCCGGGGACGCATCGTCCCCACAACCAAATCCCATAACAGCACACCAGCTCTAACGGTGAGCGATCGGTACGGCGCTCGCCCTGGATTCGCACTGCCTCATGGCGTCCGAATCGGTCCTGTCCCCGAAGAAGGAATACCTCGTAATGCCTGTTGATAGACGCTTCTCTCGCATCCGCCGCACCACGCTTCGCGAAGGCTTCACCTTCGCCGTCGCCGCGGCAGGCATCGTGGCCGTCGCGGCCTCGTCGGCGGTCTCGGTGGCCGATGACAACGTCGCCACTCGCATTGCCATCGTCGCGGACGAGCAGCCCGCCGCTGCCGCTGCCGCGCCGGCTCCGGCCGGACAGGTCATCGCCCAGGACGCCGCCGCGGTGG